>DATNPK010000019.1 GCA_036703275.1 Coleofasciculaceae cyanobacterium
TCCGTAATAGACTGCTTCAAAAAGGTTAAAGCGCACCGCCCCGTCGGAGGAAACCTCCGACATAGGGACGGAGCAAGCAGGAAAAAAGAATTAATCGCTACAAAGGCTCAAGCGATCATTGCTCATCACCAGGTATTTAACACCTGAGTTAAACCGCCACAAACAACCTCTCGAACTCTACGAAAAAACTTGAAATGGTCGGTGTGCCAGCGGATTGTTAGCCCGTGTCTTCGTGTTCAACGAATCACTTTGCCCCGCCGCTACACCCGATGATCGCAACGAAGCTAATCAAACCCGAGACTCAAAACGGAGCAAACAAAATGCGAGACTATTGGTAAAACGCGCTCAACGAAGTAAACGAAGCAAAAAGCGAGCAACTTTGTATTAGTCCTTTGCACCAATAAACCTGTCCAATTCTTATTACCCTAAATTGCTGCGTAGCCTAGCGATGTCACGATGCGGGGGAATACCGAATAGTTTTTTATATTCCCGGCTGAAATAAGACGGGTCATCGTAGCCTACGCGGAAGCTGGCGCTCGCCACGTCCATGTTTTCGCCGAGCATCAGACGGCGTGCTTCCTGAAGCCGTATTTGTTTCTGGAACTGCAAAGGACTCATCGCTGTGACGGACTTAAAATGTTGGTGAAAGCCTGATACGCTCATGCCGATTTCGCGGGCTGTATCTTCAATTTCCATTGGTTGATCGATGTTCTCGCGTATTTGCTTGACCACTCTGGAGATGCGCTGCGCGTCACCTTCGGTAGTGATAAGCTGGCTGAGCCGCGCGCTCTGTTTTCCTTTTAAAAGCCGGTAGATGATCTCGCGGATGATGAGCGGCGCTAGAAACTTCGTTTCGTCCGGCGTGTCAAATAGTTTCACCAATTTGACGACCGCATCGAGCAAATCGGCATCAACTGGGCTGACATCCATCGCCTTGACTCTGGCATCGCTTTTTTTATCGATGCTGGATTCAATCATCACCGCAGCCACAAGTGCCGGATCGAGATCTATCCGAAGATTCAAGTAAGGTTTTTCCTCAGAGGCTTCGACGACATTACTCTTAATCGGCAAATCGAGCGTCGAGATCAAGTAATGACCAGAATTATAGTGAAATAATTCATCGTTCAGAAAAACATCTTTACTGCCTTGGGCGATAACACAGAAGGCAGGCTTAAAGACGGAAGGCACGCACTCGGTCGGTTTCAACGATTGATATATGAAAATACCCGGAAACACTTCCAAGAGAGTATTTTCGGGAGCGAGACGAATCATTCTTTCGATCAGCTCTTCCCGATTGATCTGCATCTTTCGCTGTTCAAATTCTGCTTCTTTTTGGTTCATAAATTTATATTAAATGTTTTGTTTCTGTTCAACAGGTTGCACGGCAATTTTTTGGAGAATTGTCCGATTTTTTTCGATGAACGTCCTCACGCTATCGGTTTTCACGCCCGTATATTGAACTTATAAGCAAATAAACCGGAAGGAAAACAGTCATTAAACTAGAGGATCTAAAGATTATGGAAACGAAAGAAAATAAATTATTTAAAGACAAGGTTGCCTTTATCACTGGTGGTGGAACAGGTATCGGCTTGGCTACCGCTCTGGCATTTGCAAAAGAAGGTGCCAGCGTGTGCGTTGCTGGTTTGTTCGAGAAAGATATTCAAGAAGCTGTAAATCTTATCAAACAGGAAGGTAAAGAAGCGATCTCCGTCAAGTGCGATGTTCAGCAGGCGGAAGATGTCAAAGCCGCCCTCGACCAAACCATCAAAACGTATGGCAGGCTGGATTACGCTTTCAACAATGCTGGTGTAGAACAGCCGCAAATTGCATTGGCTGATATTAGCGAGGAAGAATTTGATCGCCAGATGAATATCAACCTAAAAGGTGTTTTTCTTGGCATGAAGTATCAAATTCCCCTGATTCTCAAAAGCGGCAGCGGTGCTATCGTCAACACATCTTCTGGCGCAGGAGTCAAAGGATTTAAAAAACAGGCAGCTTATACAGCAGTGAAGCATGGAGTTATTGGTCTGACCCGCTCGGCAGCCTTAGATTATGCAACAGACAATATCAGAATAAATGTCGTGGCTCCGGGCATGATTGATACGCCGATGATGGATCGATTCACGGGTGGAACGGAACAAGGGCGCAAAGGAGCTATTTCTCAGGAACCTATTGGCAGAATGGGAACACCGGAAGAAATTGCCAATGCTGTCATCTGGCTATGCTCGGATGCTTCATCCTTTGTCACAGGTCACGCGCTAGTAGCTGACGGCGGACAAACGGTATAAGAAAAGCGTTTTTACTAGCAGAGCTTTCTAAAACTTTTAGCAGCATCGCCGCCAATGTTTGCATTTAGAAAACCAGCAATAAATACAGAGCAAGAAGTAAGTGAAATGAAAATAAAACACGTATTAATTCTAGCAATGATGACTCTGACGCTTGGCGGACAGGCTTACACACAAACAGAACAAAAAGAACAATCAAAACAAACGGCAGAAATGGAACAAGTAACACCAAAGGAATATACAACTTTTGAGGTAAGCGACAACGTTGCGATGTATAAGGTTACTTTTAAAAACCAATACAAAATGAATGTTGCGGGACATCTATTTATTCCCAAGAATTTAGATCGAAGTAAAAAACATTCAGCGATCGTTGTCGGGCACCCTATGGGGGCTGTAAAAGAACAAAGTGCCAACGTGTATGCTGCAAATATGGCTGAACGAGGGTTTGTAACTTTATCTCTTGACTTGTCTTTCTGGGGTGAAAGTGAGGGTGAACCACGCAACGCTGTTGCACCTGATATTTATTCTGAAGATTTCAGTGCGGCAATTGACTTTCTTGGCACTCGTCCCTTTGTTGAGAGAAACCGAATTGGAATCATTGGAGTTTGTGGTAGTGGAAGCTTTGTTATCAGTGCCGCTAAGATTGACCCGCGGATGAAAGCTATCGCAACTGTCAGCATGTACGATATGGGAGCAGCCAACCGAAATGCACTTAACCATTCACTGACCCTTGAGCAGAGAAAGAAAATCCACCAGGAGGCTGCGGAGCAACGTTATGTAGAGTTTACCGATGGTGAAACCAAATACACAAGCGGGACTGTACATAAGTTAGATGAAAACACAGATCCCATCCAGCGTGAGTTTTATGATTTCTACCGCACTCCGCGAGGTGAATACACGCCTAAAGGAGGGTCGCCAGAACTCACAACGCACCCGACGCTAAGCAGTAACGTTAAGTTTATGAATTTTTATCCGTTTAATGACATAGAAACGATTTCCCCTCGTCCTATGCTTTTCATCACGGGTGATAAGGCTCACTCAAGAGAGTTTAGTGAGGATGCCTACAAACGTGCAGCCGAACCCAAAGAATTGTCTATTGTTCCAAATGCAGGTCACGTAGATTTATATGACAAAGTGGAGTTAATTCCATTTGATAAGTTGGAAGCATTTTTTACTGAACATTTAAAGTAACGTGATGTTCGGGATAAGAACCGAAGAATTATTGAAAAAACCGTCATTCTATCTCAAATTACGGTCTCTTTACAAGTAATTTCGACAATAATTGAAACAAACAAATCTTTGTCACGATGATTAAATCCGTATTTGCACTCGAAAGAGTGCAAATAAAAGTTCTGTTAAAGATTGACTCTCGATTTTTAAGAAGCGGGCTAAGCATTCATTATCAGGATTTTGGAGATTCCGAATAATATTAAGTACTGATGAATAAGTATCCTGTGAAACTTGTAAAGGAGTGGATGAAGTCACATAATGACTAATTTAATCTGCTGAAGATGCGATCGCCTTTGCGGAGTCTCTATTAACTAAAGCTGCCAAGTATCGAGCTGCGCAGGCAAAATAATCTAGTTACTTTTTCTCTTGTATTAAGTAATTACTAATACAGGACAAGAGGCGAGATTGATGACGCGGTTGGTTGCGCTATCGGCAGCAGCTTCTTCATCAATTAAACCTAAACCTCGACAGCCCATAATAATTAGCTCGGCATTAATTTCATCGGCAACATCACAGATCGTAAAAGCGGGTACTCCTGTTCTTTCTATAGTCTCAGCCGAAATTCCTTGATTAGCAAAAAATGACTTAGCTTCCTGTAGTAGTTTAGCCACCTGTTCTTCTGAACTCATTACTCCTTGCTCGTCGGTTTCAACTACCGATAGAATAGTCAGCTTACTCTGATGGGTTTTGACCATATCCGCCGTCAGCTGAATTGCTTGACGAGCTTCTCTAGTTAATTCGATAGGAAATAAAATAGACTTAAACATTTTGTAATCTTAAAGAAATAGATTTAATCTTAATTAATACCGTTGCAATGAAACATTGTGTCAGAAAAGAAGGTGTCGAGCGGGAAAATTTACCAATTTTAATTTATTTTAGCTTTTAGCTTTCAGCCTAACAAATTCTTGACTTTCGGCTTAAGCGATCGCCCTGACGACAAACCAAATCGTAATCACAGTAATTACAGGCTTTACGATCTATATCAGGGGCAACAGGATAGTATCCTTGTTCTAGATGAGATTTAACCTTTTCGGCAAAAGCAGCTAATTCGGCAGGATCTTTTTTCGGACGGCTAATAGTTTTTTGCTTGGTAATAGAATAATAGGCTGCCTCGTTGATCGCTTCCTGCGGATATTTTTTGGCGATCGCATCCTGATAGATCGCTAGTTGAATATCAAGATTGGCTTTGCCTGTGGCATCTTTCACCCCTGGGGGAGTCGCTCCGCTAGTCTTATAGTCGATTACACTTAAACCAGCGGGGGTGCGATCGATGCGATCTACCTGTCCCCGTACCTGTAAGCCATACCATTGCATCCTAAACCTAGTTTCTCTGGCAATGACTTCTCTGTCTGGAGGGAAGAATTCAGCAGTAGTCAAGTTAAGACGAAGTAAGTTTAAATGTTCTTGACGTTGAGCATCCCACCCTGGTAGATTAGTTAGCTTTAGTTCTTGTTCGGCAGTAGCAAAGGCTTGGGCTAGTTGTTCTTGGTTAAACTTGGCTAAGTCGTTGGCGGTTTTGATTTCTGCCAAAGATAATTCTAAACAACGGTGGTAGAGATTCCCGCGAACAGCAGCACTGAGATTGGATTCGGCTTCAATTAATTCTTTGAGCCTGAGTAAGCGCGCACTAAACCATTTGAAAGGACATTGACCAAGCTGAGTTAGCTGAGACGCACTAAAAATCTTACTTTGAGGATCGATGCTAATGCCAATGATGCCATCATACTGATCGGGAGCGATCGCACTTTCCCGATGAACTTCTACCTGCCACGCTTTAGTTATTTGTGGTATCAACAGGGATGAACTAGTTTCAGATTGAAGTAGATGAGGCTGACGCAGATATAATTGACGCGCACGCTCAATACTCGCTATGGGTAAATTAGCAACGATAGGTTGTAAACCTAAACGGGATAGATAAGGACTTGGTATGACAGGGTTGCGATCGATTAATTCGGGATAAGAGAAAGTAATCCTGTTTGTGGGAATGTTTAATAGACAGTAAAAATCGAAAGTTTCCTTTTGAGCCAGATCGACAGCGGTTTGAATATTTAAGCCTTGTTGCGCTAGCTGTTTGCGGTTATGAAAATCTAAAATTGAGTCATCGGCGATCGCGGCTGGCAAAATTCCCGCCACAGTTCCTAGAACAAAGACATAGGGATAGTTAGTGCCACGTAAAGATGTCGGACAGTATAGCTCAATTCCTCCTCTGCCTGGTTGAACAGGAATAGTTAATAGCGCTAATATTTCATTTATTTCATTGATAAATGCCTGTTTACTAAGTTGTTGTGCTTCAGGCTTAATTAACTCTCTCAATCCTTCTTGTAATCGGTAGTATGCCATTATTTCTCGCGCCCAAGATTTGGCTTTCTCTAAAACATCCCAGGTAGACAAAATATCTAGCAAACGATTAATCCAAACCTCCCGACGATAATTCCCTGAAACATTAAGCAGGCTTAAATCTACTCCTAGCTTCTGCCAAGCTGTTAAACCTTGAGGATGGGTTTGTCTGGCTGATGACCAAATTTCGGCAGACATATATTTTGCCAAAGGATGAGAAAGTAACTTAGCCGTAGTTTCAAAAGGAAAGTTATCGGCGATCGCCTCTAGCAGCAGTTTGAGCCACGCACCGAGACGAGTTTGGGCTAAAGAAATTTCATAAGATACCTGCACGGGCAAATTATATTCCCAAGCAACATCAATTAAAATTTCACCATATAGCTTTTCTTCTCTGGTTACTAAAACAATATCCTGGGCAGGAACTCCTTGAGCCTGTAAAATTTTTACCTGAGTTAAAATTCCCCGTACTTCCTCTTCTAAACTAGGAAAAACCTGCAAATTTACTCCTGCTGGCAATGGTAATGTCTGTTTAAAACACTGTTGTAGCTGATGATTAATACTTACTGTATCCTCTGGCTGACTTGAAGTTAATTCCCAACCCTGAGACTGCAACCATTTAAAAGCCTGTTGATTTTGAGGATATAAATTATCTAGAGGTAAGACTAAAATACTATCTTGTGCTGCGATCGCATTAATTACCGCTAATTCATCTTTACCTGGAGTGAAATAACCATAGAATATATAAGCTTTTTGGTAAACAATCTGCTGCGCACCCTGCCAATATAATTCCGCAGCATCAATGCGTTTAACCTGTCTCAACTGGTTGCGATGGGCAGTAGCTAAATTACCCAACTGTTGAATTCTCGGATCTAGACTTGTCTGTAATTTAGTTAGATCGATGCCACTGCGTAATAAATCTTTAATCGTCGCTAAAAAAGCTCTGGCTGTCCCTTCAATATCTTTAGTATCAACTATTTCCCGCACCGCATTTTGTAATAAACGCCGACTCAACAAAGTAGAAGCAATCCCTATCCCCCGACGACGGACAATATTTTGACTCAAGTTCTCTAAGCTACAGTGAGGAACTTTTAAGTAAGATGCGATCGCTTTGCTTGGTGTAATGATCGTCAGCTCAAGCTTAGAAGATACTGTTGGACTCAATTCGGGTAAGATATATCTGCCCATGTTTTGAAGTTGGAAGTAGCAAGTAAGGAGTATTATGAGTCAGTGATTTTTAAATTAAATCATTGAAGTTATTTCAGTTATACCCTTACACTTTCAATTAAAATGAATTTTCAAGCTTCAAGCACAATCAAAAATCTAGAAGTAGTTGACAAGCAAATAAATCATCTGCTATTAGGTGCGTTCATCTGTGGATATTTATAATCCCTCAAATTAAAACGACGCAACACTAGTATACATCTGAGGATTTCCAACTCACAAAAACAGCCAACTATCGGCTGCCAGCCAAATAGCTAACCCAGTGATAGCCAAGCAAAATATGCCAGCAATCCCTGCTAACGGTTGCTGGTTTATTCCTGTAAGCCAATGACTTTGATAGTCATAGGTTACTAATTCTGCCGAGTCAATACAGGTTAAACCCCAAATCCATCCTGCATGAAGCCCTAAAGCCAAATATATGCTGCCATCTGCCAGCACTCTAGCACCTACCAACACCATACCCATCAGCCATAAACCTGGAATCTGAGGTAAAGTCTGCTTTCTTTCCCAAATTAAATGCACAAGAGCAAAAATTGTACTAGATATTGTGGCAGCTATCCAATATGAGTGGTCGATCAATAAAGTGCTAAACACATAACCACGAAATACTATTTCTTCAACTAAGCTAATCAGTAAACTCAAACCTAATATGGGAAAAAATAAAGGAATCAGTCGAGCAATATTTTGCTGATGCCAGCTAATAAAATTAAAGGCAGTTTCTAAACCAAAGACAATAATTAAACCGACAAGACTAAGGGTTAATCCTAACAATATGTACCCAGTGGTCTTGGATAATGGGCTTAAACCAAGAGCGACAAAAGACCAGGATTCTGCTTTCATTTTCCATCCTATTACAATAGGAATAAGAATATAAAGAGATGCTAACAAAACTAGCTTTTGCCGAGGTGTCATGATTTTACTTGGTTGCCAGTCGATAAATCGAGATACCAACAAGGCAATCGGCAACCAGATAGCAGCCCATACTCCGAAAAAGGTAAATACTTTAAACCATGATGCGTTTAACATCTTGAGTAATTTAGGTAGCAGTAAATTGTCTTGGCTGAAAAAAGCAAGTTGAAATCAAAAAATTTGTTTATTAACAATTAATTTTATGATGCGCCATTTTCTTCACCATCAATTTGTTTGAGGTGAATGTGCTTATAGCCCAGCTTTATTTCAAATTTGTCGCCTTCTTTTAAACCCATAGCTTGAGTATAAGTAGAACCGATAACAATTTGACCGTTTTTATGAACGCTTACTCGATAAGTAGGTTCTCGTCCACGACCGTCTTTTGCTCCTTCTGGATCTAAAGGAACTCCCTTAGCAGCAAGCACTGCATCGTAAAAATCAGTTAGGTTTACGCGCGTTTGCTTATCTTTGGTGGCTGTATAATAGCCACATTTTTTTGCAGTTTCGCGTCTTGGTAAATGAGACAGCTCTTTTACTTTTTGAAGTAATGCTTTTCCTGTTAATGGGGCTGTAGCAGTTTCGCTCATAGTTAATTCAAATTTCTATTCACTCGTTATATGCCAAATTAAACATATTATTATTTGGTCTTAATTGACATTATAAAAAATATACCGTTTATTCACACTGTTGTCACAATTTTTTTTGATAATTAGTTTTTTTTTAATAATATTCTAGATTTTAGTTTAAATTAGTTAGTCTGAGGCCACAAATCGGTAATTTTGTTGGAAAATACTTGGTTGCTTAATTTGTCTTTAAATCTATGTTGCAATTTATAGTAAATAAGAATTTTGCTAAAATAACTGATAAGAAATCTTGACTTTTACCATTCAAAAATGTTAGTGAAGAACTACTAGAGCTAGAATTATTTTTAGTAATTTTGCCAGGCTAGTAAATATCAGAAGTTATTCGGTGATTTGATCTCGGTTCTTTTCTTAGTTATTTATGGATGATTAATTTTAGAAATGAAAAATTAATCAAGGCAATATTCATATAGATCAGCTAGATCAATCATAGCCAAATTGCAATTTGATAGAAGATAAATTCATCAACTGATTTGTTCAGTTTGTCTAGTAAGCCAGCTATATTTATATATTTAGCTAAGTTTTAGATGTCCAACACCCAAAAAATTATTTTAATTACAGGACCTTCGAGTTCGGGCAAAAGTGAATTTGCCGAGACTCTGGCAGCAAAGACTCATAAATCGGTTATTTACATCGCCACAGCGAAGACGGACGATCGCGATCGCGAATGGCAAGCCAGAATAATTAGACACCAGCAAAGACGACCATCACATTGGCGCACTGTAACAGCAGCCGAAGATCTGTCATTATATATCGAACAGGCTGTGGCGACCGAATGTTTATTAATTGATTCTTTAGGCACGTGGGTAGCAAATTTTCTGGAGTCGGAGCGAATTGAGTGGCAACAAATTAGCGATCGCTTTTTAGCAAGCTTGCAAAATACCAAAGCCAAAACTATTTTAGTCGCAGAAGAGACAGGATGGGGTGTTGTACCTGCCTATCCTCTGGGACGATTGTTTCGCGATCGTCTGGGACATTTATCTCGACAAGCTGGCAATATTGCCGACACAACTTATCTTGTAGCTAGTGGTCACGTACTTAATCTGAGTTTGTTGGGTGAACCTTTAAGCAAATATGAAATCTAGCTAACAAATTACGCTCTCAATCGATACTAGCGCTTATGATCGTAAATAGAAGTATAGATTAGGCAACCATGCAGCTTGTATCAAATTCTAGCGGTCGGTAAAATTTAAACAATGAACTTATTTATAGCAAGTGAACTATAGATTAAGACGTTAGTTATAAAACGAGCTATTAGCTATTAGCTATTAGCCATTAGCCATTAGCTTTTGAGTGACGTGTCTTAACCTTTGCTTCGAGTGCTATAACTACAGATTTTTTTATCAGTATTTAATTAAGTAGAAAGTAGAGGCTACAGAATATGGCATCAGAAACACAAGTCAAAACCTATGTCGCTTACTGGTTTCAGTTAGGGAAAAAGCTAGTCTGGAATAATGGTAAAGCAGAACTACTGCCAGAAAAAGTTATTCAAGGCGATCGCTTTACATCCCAGTTTGAAGACTGCTGGCAGAAAGTCATGAGCGTCGAGGGTCGAGACTGTTACCTAGTAGGCGGCGAAGCTACTATTCAAGAATTGCTCTCTTCTGCCTGGACTATCGATCAATGTGCCAGATGTGCTATGCCTGTACCTATAGTTGAAGTAGGGACTCAACCTTTAGATTGTGCCTGTAGTGATCTAGACAACTGGCCTAACACTGAGCTACCAGCACCTCGCTCTCCTGTTAGTAGTCAAGCACAGCTAAACAATATTAGTCAGCGCCTCAAAACCAAGAAATAAAGCCCAATTTTGTTTAAAGCGGTGAATGCTTTACTCTATTAGCTTTTGATGGTTTTTTCTTCCTTTGTCGTCTAAAATTTGCTCGTCGTGGCTTTAGCTTTTCTTCTGCGGGTGAAGTGAAAATTAGGATAAAAACCGATCGCCAATGCCGATGCAGTACAAAATTCTTGACTTGTCAATCGAGTAAAGATACTTAGTCAATAAGAGAAAAAATTGCTTGCTTGAGTTAGATTAATTTTAATATTTTTCTAATCGCTCAAAGCTTTAACCTATCTAACTTCTGCCGATTACTAATAACTATAGTTGCACAAATTTGCCAAACAACAACCAACTTACGTTTGATAAATTGTTTAGTTATTCAACAATTTATCATGCTCTCAAATCAGTAACAAACTCATTAGCCATTGTCATTAATAATTTTAATCTTTTGTTACCTTAATATTTTTTATTACACACCAATAGGTCGATAAATTATCGCTCAAAATAGATGAATTTATCGAATTTTATTGCTTAAAGTGATCGCGTTTAACAGCGCAATTAATAACACTATTTAGCTAAATCTGTGTAATTCTACGGAAGTAATTTCACTATGAGACATAATTCCGTAGAATTACGGTTTAAAAATCTGACTCACGGATCTTAATGTAAATAAATCTTATGACATTAAGACTTAATATGAGCTATTTAATTAAGCAGCTACCAAATCAAAGATGGGGAATTTACACAGAAAATAAGCTATTAGCCACTGTTGGTTGTCATGATACCTGCCTAAAGATCTTGGAATTACTGAAAACCAGAACGACGGGAAGTAATAGACACCCTCCCTCCTTCAACTTTAATAGTCAAACAAGCTGCTTGACGCTCCCATCATAGAATAGAGGGATTCTTGGACTCACCATTGCCCGTTTTAGGTTTATTTTTAAGATGACGACGAAGGCGACCGCCAGCAAAAACTCCGCCTACAATTAATAAGCCTAAAGTGGGAGAAAATTCAAAGGGGACTTGTTCCACCGCAAAACTATCCAACATTAAAGCTGAAGAGCGATCGTAACTATCCACGTCTGCCACACCAAAGGCGGCTCTATAAGTATAATTTCCTGGTGTGGTCAAATTATTAACAGTTTCAGTGAATGTCTGGTAAGATTCAGCATTGTTGAAATTATTACTCCCTTGTGGAAGATTAATCACACCATCACTATCGAACAAAACATTAACATCTTCAGGAGAGTCGTTAACGTTATGAATACTAAAAAAAGCAAAATCTTGATTGCCAAGATCGTCACTCTTACCATCATTGGTTAAATAAGCTGCATCAAAGCTAATAGCGAACCCATTAGTATTATTATTGTCTATATCTGCTTGCGAAATACTAACAGTAAAATCTTGATACATCCCAGAACCTTCTTTAGAAGTACGAGGAGCAGCCAGTCCATCACTTCTGCCGATACTCAGGGCATCTGTTTCTAAACCTAAAGAAGTTTGCAGATCATCTCCCGTATTATTCGTAGGAATAGTATCCGCATCAACGGGATTAGTTCCTGATTGATTGAAACTGAAGTTACTATCATCATTGCGATCGCCAGTATTAGTAGTATACGAGTTAGTAATAACTGCTTGGTTAGAACCACTAATTGGATTGATGCTATCAATTCCCGTATTTGTCGTGACATCGCCAGTGGTTGTCCAACCATCAGGAGAGGCACCCGTCGTATTTTCAAAACCTCCATTATCAAAAGTTACGCTAAAAGCAGCAGCAGAATCAATCAAAACCAGATTGCTGAGCGTCATTAAGCCTAGAACCGTAACAACTGTTGAAATAGATTGAGAGAAACGAGATAAAGTCATAGTAATAAATAAAATGTTACAAATTGTGTGACACAAATATGGTGAGATTGGTCTCACCTAAGAAAACTAAAAAACAAAATCACTAGCATCGATATCACTAACGCTGATGCCATCTACATTATTTTTTAGTAAGACTACATTTTTGTTTTCCAGGCTGTCAGCAGGATCGACATCAACTTGGATCATGACACTATTACCAAAGGCGACAGCTTCGATATAGCCATCGTCAAAGGCATTAGCAGAGAAAGTAATTGCGCTTAATTCACCGTTGATAATGTCGCTGAAGACTAATTTGTCTCCATTAGTGGCATCAAAGTCAGTAATAATATCAATACCATCGCTGGTTTGGGTATAAAAGAAGCGATCGCTACCAGCACCACCAGTAAGAGTATCTTGTCCTTCATAGCCAACAATCAAATCAGTGCCAGGAGTAGATTGACCTGTCAAATCATTTGAACCTGAAGTTCCATCTATGCGATTGGAAACTTGAATTGTACTGATAGCTGTATTGCTGGCATTGTCTCCATCGTTAACTACCACTTCCAAAATGCGATCGCTAGTATCAGGATTACTGGAGGTGTTGTTAAAGGTAATTGCTCTAATCGCCGTCTGGTAATCAGCTAGAGTGGCAGAACCCGAGAGAGTTATGACTCCTGTTGCTGAGTCGTAGGCAGTAGCGGTAATACCTGTAGGTAAAGTCCCTGCTGCTAATAAATCGCTGGCTTGGGCATTGGTTAAGGTAATAGTTGCCGAGGCGATGTTGGTGCTGTCAACATCGGTAACGCTGATGTTGCTATTGGCAACGGATACGGCACTACCTTTTTCGGTGAAGGTGGCACTGTAGTTGTTGCCTGCGGTACTGCCATCGAGGTCTAAGACTGGGGGGTCGTTGACTGGGGTAACGTTGATGGTGGTTGTCGCCGTG
>DATNPK010000020.1 GCA_036703275.1 Coleofasciculaceae cyanobacterium
AGACATGATTAATTCCCAAGCGGGAAATATCTCACTTGCTTGGATTTTTGGAGAAATAAGAGTTAAAGGTTCGAGTTTGATGGACTATTGATCAGTGATACTCTCATTAACTCATATTTTTAGCTTAACCGAACAGTATTGGGTACAGTCGAGCGAATCAGTTCGCAAATTAGTAAAAATGACGTTTTGGATAACGATCCAGCAGCGGATGTAGATTCGAGGGTGATTGAAGTCAGAATTCGTCTTAACGAAGCAAGCAGTTCTTTGGTTGCCGATCTGATTAATTTGCAGGTTGATGTAGAAATTGTGCCTGCCGATGTTTCCCTCAATCTTTAATTTACTCGATCTTTTAACAAGAGTTTCTACAGATGTTTGGTTTAATTCCCCCTTTGGCATGGTTGCAGTTAACTAGAGATAAAAACCCGTTTACTTGTGGCATTAGCTGGAATTGCCTTTGCGGTAATTTTAATGCTGATGCAGCTAGGATTTCGCGATGCGCTGTTTGATAGTGCGGTGAGAATCCATCATCGATTGAAGGGAGACATATTTTTGCTTGGTTCTCAATCTCTTTCGTTGGTGGAGTTAAAGGAATTCTCGCAAAAACGTCTATATCAATCTTTGGGATTACCAGATGTTGAGTCTGTTGGTTCGGTTTATATCGGCTATGGTTCGTGGAAAAACCCCCAAACAAACAAAACCCGTAGCCTGATGACCATTGGCATCGACCCTGAAGATAATGTTTTAGCTCTGCCAGAAGTTGAGAAAAATTTAGCATTCTTGAGGGAATCTGACGTAGTTTTATTCGCTCGCGCTTCGCGACCAGAATTTGGTGACATTGCACAGTTGTTAACCCAAAAATCTCAAGTCACTACTAAATTAGAACAACGTCGAATTACCGTCAAGGGTTTGTTTACCCTAGGGGCATCTTTTGGTTCTGATGGCACGGTAGTTACCAGCGATCTTAACTTTATTCGCCTCTTCGATCCACAAAGAACGAGCGGTTTAATTGATATAGGTGCGATCTCCCTCAAATCTGGTGCGTCCGTTGCCAAAAACATCCGACAATTAAAGCGAAGCTTGCCCAACGATATCCAAGTCTTGTCCAAAGCCGAATTTATCGCCTTAGAGAAAAGCTACTGGGGAGGAAGCACCGCCATTGGCTTTATCTTTACTCTCGGAACAATCATGGGGTTTGTAGTTGGGACAGTCATTGTCTATCAAATCCTCTATGCCGATGTTACCGATCAGATGATGGAATACGCCACCCTCAAAGCAATGGGCTATAGTAACTCATTTTGATCTAGACTCGTCTTTCAAGAAGCAATTATTCTCTCAATTTTAGGATTTATTCCTGGATTTGCTTTGTGCTTGGGACTTTATGACAACGCCAAGGAAGGGTCTGGTTTGCCTCTGGCAATGACCTGGGAACGAGGTTTAACCGTTCTGATGCTCACCATTTTAATGTGCATTATCTCAGGATTAATAGCGATGCGTAAAACTCAATCTGCCGAGCCAGCCGATATTTTTAAAAACCATGCAACCAAATACAGTTGTGGCGATCGATAAGCTAAATTATTTTCATGGTAAGGGTAATCTACGTAAGCAAATTTTATTTGATATTGATGCCAACATTAATGCAGGAGAAGTGGTCTTCTTGACTGGTCCTTCTGGCTCGGGTAAAACCACCTTACTAACCTTGATTGGCGGACTGCGATCGCTTCAGTCAGGAAGCCTTGAAGTTTTAGGGTCAGAGCTAAATGGGTCATTCATCAAAGAAACTCAGGAATTTGCGTCGCAACATTGGCTATAATATCTTCCAAGGGCATAATCTGTTGAATTCTCTAACTGCTAGGCAAAACGTACAGATGGCACTAGGTCTACATTCAGATATATCTCGCCGTGAAGGTTTAGAACGAGCGGAATTCCTCTTAAGTGCAGTTGGTTTGGCTGATTTTATCAATCAGCATCCTCATAAGCTCTCGATTGGACAACAACAGCGGGTAGCGATCGCTCGTGCTTTAGTCGCTCATCCCAAAATCGTTTTAGCCGATGAACCTACCGCTTCTTTAGATAAGAAATCTGGTTTAGAAGTGATCGAGCTGATGCAGCATTTAGCCCAAAAACAAAGCTGTACGGTAATTCTGGTAACTCATGATGTCCGCATTTTTGACTTTGCCGATCGCCGACTCAACTTAGAAGACGGGCGTTTAACTGCTTCAGATTAATTATTTATTGAAACTATTTAACTACTCAAAGCTGCAAATATCATCATCAAGTACAAAATAATGAGTAATCTTCAAAAAATTTCTGCTGTTGGCGCAGGTACAGCTATCTTCTTAGGCAACACTATCTCAGCCAATGCCGAAAATTTACCTGAGCTTGAAGGCGATACGCCAAAACGGATCAGCTTACAGCCGAACAGGTTGAAAGTTACTTTCTCGATGGCATCTTTGCCTGAGTTAAGTCAAACCAGTATCGCCAACCCAACTCAATTTTTAACGGCTTCTACGTGGAATTTTTTACCTCTACAAAGCAAGCTAGCTCAATTATCCCCCATATCTCCAGAAGATAGACCGGGAGAAGAGCAGACGCTACCCTCGGTACTAAGATTAGATGTATTTAGCAATAGTGCCGATCCCTTACTACTTCCAACCCAACCCAATGAAGTAACTATTGATTTTGAGCAGCTTGTTACTTTAGAAGATGCTGTCTCAATAGCTGTGACTAACAATCAAGAGATAGAAATATCTCGATTAACCATCAATCGCTCATTGGCAGAATTACAAGAAGCCAGGGCTGGACTATATCCCAGCCTAAATTCATCAGTGGGTTTTGACAATCGACTAACCGCAGGTGCAGGTGCAGGTGCAGGTATAGGTGCGCCAGAAGAACTCACAGTTGATAACTCTGCTACCAACACATTTGATAGTTCCTTATCTCTTAGTTACGATGTTTATGATGGTGGAGCTAGAGGCGCAAGTATTAATAGTGCTGAAAAACAAGTCCGTTTAAATCAGTTACTTTTAGAGCAAACTATTGAAGACACTAGCTTACAGGTTGCCACAGACTACTACGTTTTACAGGGTGCCGAAGCCCAGGTAGAAATTGAACAGGCAACAGTAGAAGATGCGGCTCAAACTTTCAAAGATGCAGATCTCCTAGAGAGAGCGGGAGTCGGTACAGAATATGAAGTCTTGCAGGCAAAGGTTGCACTGGCTCAAGCACGACAAACGTTAAATCTTGAGCAAGCCAATCGAGATATTGCTCGAAGACAGTTAGCAGATACTCTAAATGTCGGGCAAAAAGTTGCTCTACAAACCGCTGATGAAATCGAACCAGCTGGTACATGGGAAAGTTCCCTACCAGAAAGTATTGTTATGGCATATGATAATCGTGCTGAATTAAAACAATTTTTGCTGGAGAGAGAAATTAATGGTGAACAACGTCAAATTGCTTTAGCCGCAAATCGACCTCAAGTTAGTTTGGTTGCTAGTTACGATCTTCAGGAAGAATTAGATGACGGCTCAGATCTTGCCGATGGCTATTCGCTTGGTGCAACTGTAAACTGGGCTTTTTTTGATGGTGGTGCAGCACGTGCCATAGCTAGACAATCCTCAACAGATATTGAAATAGATGAGGCAGAATTCGCCAATCAACGAGATACAATTCGCTTTGAAGTAGAAAATGCTTATTTGAGTCTTAATGCCAATCAGGAAAACATTGATACGGCAGAGCAAGCTGTCGAACTGGCTCAAGAAAGTCTACGACTAGCAAGGTTGAGATTCCAGGCAGGTGTAGGTACGCAAACTGACGTAATCGTCGCTCAAACAGAGCTAAGTACTGCTCGTGGTAATTTGCTTAGCGCTATTATCGATTACAACCAATCTTTTGCTGAATTAGAGAGAGCTATTAGCGATTTATCTGATGGTGATCCAGCAGATTTGTCATAAATGTTAGCTGTCTTTAATAGTATTAATAAAGTAGGAATTTAGTATTACTAAATTCCTACAAAAGACCAAAGAAGTTTCCTTGATATAAAATAAATTTATTATTAATTTAACTAGTATTTAAACTCAAAAAAATAATCTATATATTGATAGATTATTTTTTCTTTATGTTTATCATACTCTATACAGATTGAACTTCTAGTTAGACATAATATGGTTTAGATAATATTGCTAATATACTCTTGTCACAATAAAGCTTTCAAATAAATATTGATTGTTCGCGATTAAAATCTATGGCAATTAAGATTTATCTTAGCCAGTTGTGTTAAACAACTTGGCTAAAAAGACTTTTACACTTTCTAGCAATATTTAATTAAAATCGGCAAGTATATTATGTCTTCAAACAGAAAGAATGCCAAGTATGAATCTTATAAATCAAAGTTTGACTCGGCTTATTTGCTCAATAGGAGAGTTGATTTGGTAACAAGTAATACAGTTATTGAACTAATTTGCCAAAGCTGTAGTAAAAAGCAAAAAATTATTATTTCTCACTATAATATTCATGCTTTTAATTTATCGATGTTGTTACCGCAGTTTTTGGCATTTCACCAAGATGCTGACCTTACCATCTGTGATGGCATGGGGATGTTAAAAGGCTTGGAGTTGACGGGTATAGGTGTTTCATCTAAATACAGAGTGGCTTTAACTTCAATGATTCCTAAATTGCTTAATGAATGTGAGCAACATGAATTATCAGTATTTATATTAGGTTCTAAACCTGAAAATTTAACCAAAGCTCTTAACAATCAAAAAGCCAAACATCCCAATTTAAACATAGCTGGTAATCATGGCTATTTTGACCAAGAAAATTCAGATGAAAATCAAACTGTAGTTCAAAAAATCAATCAGTTTAAACCCGATATTTTAATTGTCGGCATGGGAATGCCTCGGCAAGAACTGTGGATTCAAAATAATTACCAAAATCTAGAAGCTCTGGTGATTATTCCTGGTGGTGCAATTATCGATCGCCTAGCAGGAGTAGTATCAAACTCTCCTAAATGGATGTCTGACGCTGGTTTAGAATGGCTCTATCGTTTGCTGAGAGAACCAAAACGTTTAGCTGCTAGATATATGTTGGGAAATCCACTTTTCTTGCTCAATCTTTTTTGGGCAAAGTATCATCAATTCGATTTCATTCAGACTACAAAAAGTGAAGTTGAGCCAGATATTTCTCCAGCTAAAGTTAATCAAATAATCGACCCAAAAATTAAGACCCTCGACACGAAGATTAACTATTCATAACTTAATCAAGCAGCTATATATTATGTCTACCCCGGAAATTTCTGTAGTCGTACCTGCTTACAATGTTGAAGCATATATTGCCACAGCATTATTGTCCTTAGAACACCAGTCATTCAGCAATTTTGAAGTTTTGGTAGTTGACGATGGTTCTGGCGATCGCACTCCAGAAATAGTTAGATCTTTTAGCGATCGCGATTCTCGGTTTAACTTACTGCAAAAGTCGAACGGTGGTCTTTCTTCGGCTCGCAACTATGGCATTCGGCGTGCTACGGGGGAATATATTGCTCTTTTGGATGGAGATGACGTATATGGCTCGGAAAAATTGGCTAATCACGTGGCCCGACTAAGATCTTCACCACAAGTTGGGATCGTCTATAGTGCTTCTCAAGCAATTCGCAATGATGGTACTCCTACCTTTATGCGCTTAAGTGGTAAACCAATTAACCCAGATCCGCTGGTAGCCTTACTCTGTAAAAACTTTATCGGTCATGGTTCTAATGCCGTATTTCGTCGCTGCATCTTAGATGAGGTAGGAGAATTTGATGAAACTCTGCGCAGCTGTGAGGATATTGATTTTTGGTTGAGAATCGCAGCTACTAAAAAATGGCAGTTTTATCGTGAACCAAAAATTCATTCTTTTTACCGTGTTCGTCCCTCTGGACTTTCATTCGACCTAGAGGAAATGAAAGCTAGCCAACTGCGGGTAATTGTTGCCGCCTGTAAACGTTCTCCAGAATTAGTTGAGAGTATCTTACCTACTGCCTATGCCTACATGAATCGATATTTAGCGCGATTATCTTTGACGGCGGGAGACGTAAACTCAGCCAGAAAATTTATTGATCGCGCTCTGGCTGCGGAGCGCCAGATCTTTCTCCAAGACCCGCGATCGCTTTTAACCCTGATGGCGGTATATCTAGCACCCTTGTCGCAATTGGCGATCAAAGGTTCTCTTGGTTCGATCAAGTCAAAGGTTAGTAATTGAAGTGGCAAAATCTACTAAAAATAAATTACCCGATCTCAATAGGCAATTTTTTTGTACCGATCATTTAAAAACCGAGCTGAAGCAACGTTCTGTGCGTGGAGGAGCAGTCACGCTGGTAGCTCAAGCAATCAAGTTTATCTTGAGAATGGGTTCTACCGTAGTTTTGGCACGTTTGCTCTCACCTGAAGATTACGGCTTGATTGGGATGGCAACTGTAGTTATTGGTTTTGTACAGTTGTTCAAAGATTTGGGGTTATCAGCAGCAACGGTGCAGAAATCCGAGATTAATCACCAGCAGGTTAGCACTCTATTTTGGATCAACCTAATTATCAGTTTGGCGATCGCTTTGCTAGTAATTGCCCTAGCTCCTCTAGTTGCCAGGTTTTACGATGAGCCACTTTTAAGGGGAATTACCATGGCTTTGGCGATTACTTTTATTTTTGGCGGTTTGACCGTTCAACATCAAGCACTGCTGCAAAGACAAATGCGCTTTCTTGAGCTTGCCAAGATTGAAATCGTCTCAATGTTGGTTGGAGTCATAGTTGCCGTTGCTTCTGCCTGGTATGGATTAGGTTATTGGGCATTAGTTCTCATGCAGATAGCAACAGTTATCACTAATGCGATCGCAGTTTGGCTGTCCTGTAGTTGGCGACCTGGATTTGCGAGCCAAGATTCGGCAATTAGATCGATGCTGGCTTTCGGAGGAAACTTAACGGGTTTTCGCTTAGTAAATTATTTTTCCCGCAATTTAGATAATTTACTAATCGGTCGTTACTGGGGTTCTCAACAATTAGGACTTTATGCCAAAGCCTATCAGCTAGTTCTTTTGCCCATCGAGCAGATCAATAGTCCTGTAAACAGTGTTGCTCTCCCTACTTTAAGTAGCCTCCAGTCAGAGCCAGAAAAATACAGTAAATATTACTACAAAGCTATTTTATTAATTACCACTTTGGGGATGCCAATTGTGGGATTTATGTTTGCTTCGGCTGACAAAGTAATCCTGTTGATGTTAGGAGAACAATGGTTAGGTGTAGTTCCTATCTTTCAATATCTAATGCCAGCAGCCTTCATTGGCACATTTAACGTGGCTGCGGGATGGGTTTATCAATCATTAGGAAGAACGGATCGTCAGTTTCGCATCGGCATGGTGATGGCGACAACAGACATCCTGCTTTTTTCGCTCGGTCTTCGCTGGGGCGCGGTTGGTGTCGCTGCATTCTATGGTTTATCTAGACCAATTCTGATGATTATTACAATTGTCTACTGTTACAGGGGGACATTTCTGAAAGTAGCTGATTTTTTCCGAACAATATTTCGCCCTGTTTTTGCTTCGGTGAGTGCAGCGATCGCCTTAATAGGAGTTAATTATTTTCTTGTAGCTAATCTTAATTTTTTAATTGCCTTATTGATCGATCTTTGCTTATATTTTTGCTTTTATCTATCGATTTGGATATTTATACCTGGAGGAAAATCGGAAATTAGAGAAATATTACACCTTTTAAAAACTTTGAAACCCAAAAGAAAATAACCCATTTATTAGTAGATAAAACTATGAAATCTCCCGTTTTTATCGTTGGCTGCGATCGCTCTGGCACAACTTTATTACGCCTGATGCTTAATCAGAGTTCCGAACTCTACATTACTCCCGAAACCAAGTTTTTAATTCCTCTACAAGAAAACCAAACAATATACGGCGACTTTACTCAGCCCGCTCAACGTTATTTTTTTATTCGCGATTTACAAACCAATCGAGCAACTTCAAAAACTTTTACTTTTTCTGTCTTGGGTTTGACTATTGCCGAAGCCGAAACTGCTTTAGCTCAGGCCGCACCTACTGATTTTACAGGGGCAGCCGAGTCAATCTTGACTGCCGTAGCACGTAAACAAAACAAACAGCGTTGGGGGGACAAAACTCCTCATCAAGTACGAGATATATCTTCCCTAGCTGAAATGTTTCCCAATGCTCAATTTATTCACATGATTAGAGATGGTCGAGGTGTGGCTGTTAGTATCCGTAAAGCAGGATGGCACAATGGCAATCTTTTAAAAATAGCCCAGTATTGGCAAAAACAAGTTAGTGCAGCAATAAACGCAGGTAGAGCTTTAGATAGTAATAGGTACTACGAAATTTATTATGAAAAATTGCTCACTCAACCAGAAGTAACTCTGCGGAATTTGTGTAATTGGCTGGATCTTGAATACACGCCTCAGATGCTGGAATATTACCGTGATGCTAATTCTAATATTCAGCCAGAACATAAAGATCTTTTTAAGCTGAATCAAAAACCAATTGATGCTGGGAGAATCGATGCTTGGAAATCTCAACTATCTAAGCAGGATACAGCAGATTTTGAAAGTATCGCTGCCAATATGCTTCAGAAACTAGGATACGAGTTAGACGGAGCGAAAATTGCTCCTGAGATCAAATTAACTCGCGCTTTGAAACACCGTTTTACGCCACTGCTTCATGACCTCAAACAGAAATTACAGACTTAAGCAAGGCAAAAGTCATTTTTAAAACACCAACAAAATGATCGCCAACGCCTTAATTTGTTCTTTCCAAACTATGCCAATTTGTACTTATAAAACCCAGATTAAAGATGACTAGCTCAACTGAAGTTAAACAGTTTTACGACAACTTTACCAATACTAGAATGCTGCAATATAAGCTAGATGGTAATCCTCGCATTGACAAAGCAGTTAAGTTAATTTCAGGTTATTTAACCCCAGACAGTAATATTCTCGATATTGGTTGTGGAATTGGTATTGTCCCCGAACAAATTGCCAGACAACTTAAACAAGGGCGAATTTTAGCTTGCGACTTAGGAGAAAACAATATCAACTATGCTCGCCAGACTGTTAGCTCAGACCAAATAGAGTTTTTTAACGTCAATGTGGTAGAAAACTTTGAGGCAATTCGTAATAAGTTATCTGCCCCAGTCGATCTAGTTACTATGGTGGACGTGATTGAACATCTACCACCCGATAGTTACGATGGACTATTTAATAATCTAAGTCAAGTAACTAGCGATCGCGCCAAACTGATTTTGACTTACCCTAGCCCTGAATATCAGGTTTATTTACAGCAACACAATCCCCAAGAGCTGCAAATTATTGATGAAGTAATTGAAATTAATAACTTAATGCAGTTTGCTGATAAATACGGCTTTACTTTAGCATATTTTACCTATATTGATGTCTGGAAAAAGAATCAGTATATCCATTGTGTGTTTAGTAAAAATATTGCTTGTACTCCAATATCAAAAAAAGGAGTTTCTCGAAAAATCCAGCGCAAAATAAAGCATTATAAATCAAAAATAATGATGCCTTTTCTCAAGGCTAAATACATCGATCTTCCTAGTAAATCAGATTGAGGGAAAATTATGTTCAAAATAAATAGGTGAAACATGAAAATTGCTATTCTTGCTGGGGGAGTTTTTCCCACTCTTTCTAAGACATTTATTATCGATCAAATTACCGAATTAATCGATCGCGGGCATGAAGTTAATATCTATGCGACCGAACCTGATTCTCAAAATACAGTTCATCCAAATGTCGAAAAATACCAGCTTAAAAAGCATATTTATTACCATAAAGTGCCAGAAAATAGCTTAGTACGATTGCGGAAATTAACTGGTATCTGGCTGGCTAATTTTTCTAAAAATCCAGCCGTCATGCTTCGCACTTTAAACATCTTTAAATATGGTAAGAAAGCATTGTCATTGCGGTTACTATATCTGGCAATTCCCTATCTTGATAAACAGCCATATGATGTAGTTCATTGTCACTTTGGTTACAACGGTCTTAAAGGTCAAGCTTTACGCGATCTTGGTGTGCTTCGAGGCAAATTGATTGTTACCTTTCATGGTGTAAGTATGTCGAAAGATCTTCAGGAAAAAGGCGTACAAATCTATAACAGATTATTTGAAAAAGGAGATCTTTTCTTACCCATTAGCGAACATTGGCAACACAAGTTGATTAAGCTGGGCTGCGACGAATCAAAAATCATCGTACATCGCATGGGCATAGACTGCCATAACTTTGCTTTTATGCCCCGCCAACCTTCTGCTGATGGCGTTACTCGACTGGTAAGCATCAGCCGATTAGTTGAGAAAAAAGGTATAGAGTATGGTATTCGGGCTGTTGCTAAATTAGCCAAAATCAAACCCGATCTTGAATACAACATTGTCGGTGATGGCTTATTAAAGCCCAAGTTGCAGGAATTAATTCAAGAACTAAACGTAGGTAATTTAGTAAAGCTACTTGGTTGGAAACAAAAAACCGAAGTGATCGATATTCTCAATAATTCCCATGTTCTCTTAGCTCCTAGCATAACAGCCAAAAACGGCGATCGCGAAGGAATTCCCGTAGCTTTAATGGAAGCAATGGCAATGGGACTTCCCGTAATTAGCAGTCTTCATAGCGGTATTCCCGAATTGGTAGCCGATGGCATTTCGGGTTTTTTAATTCCTGAACGGGATGTTGAGGGAATAGCAGCCAAGTTAAACTACTTAATCGAACATCCAGAAATGTGGCCACGGATGGGTAAAGCTGGGCGGGAAATAGTCGAAGCAAATTATGACATTGACAAGTTAAACCATCGCTTATTAGAAATTTATCAGGAGTTGTGTAGAGATGAATAATTCTAAACCCTTTGTTTCCGTAATTATTCCTGTTTATAATGATGCAGAACGCTTAGAAAAATGTCTGGCTGCATTGGATCAACAAACCTATCCCCAAGACTTATACGAAGTTATTGCGATCGATAATGCTTCAGCCGAAAGTATTGTTGAGATTGTCAATAAATACCAGCAAGCATCTACTATCTATGAAGCAGAACCTGGTTCTTATGCTGCTAGAAATAGGGGAATTACTGTTGCCAAAGGAGAGATATTTGCCTTTACCGATTCAGATTGTATTCCCGCTGCTAACTGGATCGAACAGGGCGTTAAAGCATTAATAGATAATCCCGACTGTGGCATTATTGGCGGTAAAATTAAGCTCTTCTTTCGCGATCCCAATCGTTTAACGGCTGTTGAATTATATGAGGACTTAACGGCTTTTCCGCAAAAAAGACATATAGAAAGAAATAACTTTACGCCTACAGCTAATTTATTTACTTATAAAGAAATTTTTGACGAACTAGGTAAGTTTAATCATCAATTAAAATCAAATGGCGATCGCGAATGGTGTCAGCTTGTCTGTGGGCAAGGCTATGGTATTAAATACGCCGAGCAAGCGATGGTTTCTCATCCAGCAAGGTACTCATTTAAAGAGATTTATCGTCGCTATTTGCGCATGGCAGGAGGGAGAGCTGATGCTTATCGAGCCAAATATCAGCAAAATTTATTTAGATTTAAAATTATTTATGAGGTTGCTTCAAGCCTTTTGATAACTCCCAAAGACATTTTAGTCGTGGCAATCAAAGGCAATTACTCAGCAGTCCAAAGAGGAAAAATACTTTTAGTTTTATTTGCTTTGAAATGGGGACTAAACTCGGAAAAATTGCGAGTGATGATGGGAGGAGTATCCCATAATTATTAGCTAATAGCTATTAGCAATTAGCCATTAGCCATTAGCCATTAGCCATTAACTTTAAATTCCCCAGTTCATGTTTCCATATTAAATATAAAGTAATGTTAGAACCAATTATTAGTGTAATTATACCGACTCACGGGCGATCGCAGCTTGTTAAACGAGCCGTAGACAGTGCAGGCGCGCAAACGCTTCGAGACATCGAAATTATTGTAGTTATTGACGGTTTAGATCTAGCAACCGAGCAAGAATTAGCCAAGATTAACGATCCTCGTTTACGAATAGTTCAACTTCCAACCAGCAAAGGAGGTGCAGGGGCGCGTAATGCGGGAGTTGCAGCAGCCAAAGCAGCATGGATTGCTTTTTTAGATGATGATGACGAATGGCTGACTCGAAAATTAGAGTTGCAGCTAGCAGCAGCCAAAAAATCTCAGTACAAGTATCCGATTATTAGCTGTTCACTAACCGCTCGTACCCCCAAGGGCGAATTTATCTATCCTCGTAGATTTCTCAGGGCAGATGAACCCTTGAGTGAATATCTTTTGGCTCGAAATTCTCTTTCATTTGGGGAAGGATTAATTCAAACCTCCACTATTTTTACTCAGAAAGAGCTTTTAGAAAAGATTCCTTTCCAAGAAGGATTAGTCAAACATCAAGATTGGGACTGGTTGTTAAAAGTAAATACTTTAGCAGATGTCGAAATTAAATTTGTACCTGAAACTTTAGCCATATGGCATTGCTGGCAAGAACGACAAAGCACTAGTAGCACAACTAATTGGCAGCAATCTCTAGCTTGGCTTCGCGATAATCAAAATTTAGTCACTCCCAGAGCTTATGCAGGCTTTATTATGACTCAGGTTGCTCCCCAAGCAGCCCAAGAAGGTCAATGGCAAGTGTTTTGGTCTTTACTAAAAGAAGCTGGCGATCGCGGAAAACTTCAGCCGAGCGACTTAATTTTATATCTACTTATGTGGTTTTTGCCCAAAAATATCCGTCGTTCTCTCAAGACTTTATTCAAGGTAGAAACACAGCAAATTAGTGGTGTATGAATGGTAAAGACTTATGCTAAAAGCGATCGACAACTCATTTCTGTTCAAACAAAAATATCTTCAATCAAAACTATCGCTTGCTGAGCGTATTCTCTACTTAGCCATTGTCTTAACTCCTTTGTGGTGGCTACTAGGAATACAGCCTTTATTTTATCCAGCAGTGGTTATCTGTTTACTAGCTTATTCATTTGATTTTGATAAGCCGATTAAACAACCTTTGCCGATGTGTGCCTGGGCTTGGTTAACTATGGCTCTGGTCATGTTGGCGACAGCACTACTTGGTCTGAGTGACGTCGGTTTTGAACCAATGGAAGTAGCCTCGACTCTAGTTACTTTTTTCAAGGGTTATTTTTTGATTTTTGCCTGTCTAGCACTTCCCTTTTGGCATAAAATCGACTCTGGCGTAATTACACGAGCAGTTGCTTGGATGGCGATCGGCTATTTGGTATTAATTTGCCTTCAGCTTATTTTGCTCGTTGCCGGAATCAAAATCGGGGTATTTTATCCACCTCTAGCACGCCTGACCCCAGGCAACAAGCTCAGTTTAATGGTGAATCTTTCAGCCAGTCTCAAACCTTTCTTTGGGATTAATTTACCTAGATCTTCACTATATATGGGCGATCCTCCTATTCCAGGAATCTGTGGTCTTTTAAGCTTCGTTATTTGCTTAGGGGAATCCAACTCTCGTTTACGCAATCTCGCTTTAGCAGGTAGCTTGGGTGCGGTAGCTATAAGTCAAAGTCGTTTAGCTTATGTTTGTTTGGCGATCGCTATTATCACTAATGCCAGTTTTCAAAGTTTTGTGGCGCGTCAAGCCTATCTCTGGTTTATTGCTGCTCTTGCCCTGGTTTGCAGTCTGCGGGAGTGGACTATATCCGATCTAGTTAATCAACCACTAAGAATTTTCAACCAAGCTCGTCAAGCTTCATCAACAGACCGTGAATATGTTGTTCGTAAAACACTCGAAGCCTGGCAGGAATCGCCCTGGTTGGGATGGGGAATTGCTCAAGGCACGGCCAACTGGTATACCTACAAAATTGAACTCGGCTCTTTTTCTACCTATGCTGCTGTTCTATATTTACACGGTATTTTTGGCTTTATTTTCTTTATTTTTGCCCTGGCTATAACTTTATTCGATTTCTGGAAATTTGCCGTTGCCAAAAATCAACTTTGTCAACGAGCAGTGTCTAGCTTAGTCGCTTTATACATTTTTATTCAGGGTCTTCCTTTGTCTTGGATTTCGACATATATCTGGTTTTTCTTGATTTGGTTAGGAGCAGTGTTATCAGAACAACAAAATCAGCAATCCAATTTAAAGAAAATATGGTGATGATCAGATCACAGCTTAGCCGCTCTAAATAGTCAGCATTAAATCAAAATTTTTAATCAAAAATCAATTTATCAAACTAGATATATTAAATTTCAATTATGATTTTAAAACCAAAAACACTTTTAAAAATTAAAAGAGGCAAGTCAGTAATTCGAGATATTGCGCTTAAGTTAGATTTAATTCCAGGTCATCAAGACTACACTAAATTTATAATTTTGTGTCGCTCTAGAACGGGGTCTAATTTATTACTCAATCAGCTACAGTTTCATCAAAATATTAGAATGTTTTATGAAATATTTAGTCAAGATAATAGTTCTAAGGAATTTTGGGATTATATCAACTACGATCTCCAAAATATTCGAGATTTAAAGCAAAATAATCCCCTTGAATTAGTCAATTCATTTGTTTATAGAGCAATGCCTCTTGAGGTAAAGGCAGTTGGATTTAAGTTGTTTTACTATCACGCTCGCTCTGGGAAACAACAAGAAATCTGGCAATATTTAAAAGATAGACAAGAAATAAAAATTATTCATTTAGTTAGGAGAAATCTACTAAAAACTTATGTGTCTCAGCAACTAGCTTTAACTACTAATAGCTGGTATAGCAAAGGCGATTGGACTATGTTCGGACTTGGCGATCGCCAAAAACATACTCCAGCTATTCAATTGAACTACGAAAAAACTTTAGCAGCTTTGGCAGAAACAAACAAGCTAGAGCAAAAAAATGAATATTTTTTTAAAGATCACCAATTACTGAAAATTTTTTATGAAGATCTAGTTGAAGATAATACCAAAGAAATGGCTAAAGTTCAAAATTTCTTGGAAGTAAAACCAACCTCTGTTTATATATCAACCAAAAAACAGTCGCCAAATTCTCTCCAGAAATCAATTCAAAATTATGCAGAGCTAAAAAATTGTTTTCAGGGAAGCCCTTACGCTTCTTTTTTTAAGTAACGGCTATTGGCTTAAAAATTTTCTAGACCAATTTAATTTAATTAGTTTACCTTAAAGGAGCAAGAGCGATCGTGGATAAACTTACTTCAAAAATAAATAGACATTGGAAACCTTTATTATTATTCAACCTAGTTTTAGCTGTAGCTGTAGTTGGTAAAATTGTTTTTACCCCGAAAACTTGGGATGCCAACGCACAGTTAATCTTACCTAGTACCAGCGGAAATTTAGATGCTGACTTAGGCACGCTCGGTTCTTTAAAAAATAGTAGCGTGGATTTTTCTAATACCATGGATCCACTATTGGCTCAAGAAGCCATTCTACTGAGCCATCCAGTCTTAAAACAAACTTTAGATTCAGACCCCGAAAAAAATCTTTTTCCCAGTGTTTCATCGTACGAAAAATTCTTTGAAGTATTGCTTACCGAAAAAACCAATGCTTTTAATTTAATTGTTAGTGCTTCTAGTCCTGAGTTGGCTAGTCAAAGAGCAACTAACTGGATCGAAGCATATCAAGCACGACTCAATCAATTACGACAGGAAAATAATCGCAGTCGGCAAGAATTACAATCCAATCAACAACAAATCAAAGAAGCCAAACAAAATTTAGCTCAAGCAGAGCAAGAATTAGCCAAATTCGAGCAAAGTTCACGACTGATTAGCAGCGAAGAACAAGTTAAAAGTATGGTTAAAGTAGTTGGCGACCTTACCTCTTTACAGCAGCAAGCACAAGCCGAAGCACAGGCAAATCAAAAACAAATTGCCGCAATTTCCCAAAGAATATCGCTTACGCCCGATGAAGCCATTCGCTCTTTGAGTTTAGGAGAAAACAAAGATTATCAGTTTTTAAAAAATAAGCTGATACAAATAGAAAGCGTGTTGAATGGACTTCAAGCCAATTTTACCGATCGCGAACCGAGAATACAATCATTAATCCTAGAACGAGAAGAATTAAAACGTCAATTACAGCAATATGTAGATGATACAGGTGAAGCAGCCCAAATTGACTCTACCATAACTAGCGAAGGTCAAGGAAGAGCTAGTTTAATTCAGCAATTAGTACTATTAGAAAGCGAAGCTGAAGCTAATCAAAAGCAAGCCGAGCAGTTAGAATCTCAGATTGAGCAAATCAACGTCAAGCTAGAAGCAATTCCGCAAAATCGAGCGCGATTATTAAAGCTAACCAGACAGAAAAACATCGCCGAAGGTGTCTATCAAGGTTTAGTTGCTCAGATACAGCAGGTTGGGATCAACTCTTTTGACACCTATCCCAATGTCCAGGTAATTGAACCAGCAGAGGCTAATTCTCAACCCTCTAGTCCTGATAAGCCGTTAATTCTGCTTGGTTCTTTATTGGCTTCACTTGTAGGTAGCACCGCACTTTTACTTCTTTTAGAAAGTTCCGCTCCTTTATTGGATGCCAAAGACCTCCAGTCATCAAATTTTCCCTTTGTGGTTAGCATCCCTAAATTTAAAAATTCAGATGTTGCGTTGTATTTACCGCCTTATGTAGAAGTAGAATTTGAGAAGTTAGCTTCGGCAATTACTTCTCAACCCCAATTTCAAAGAGCTGCTCGAGCCTCAAAATTATTACCTGGTACAGAAGCATCAGAATCAGCAAAAATAGCCTCGATTGATTCTCAGCCACAGAGCCATCGATTTCTAATTACTAGTGCAGCAACAGGCGAAGGGAAAACCACCGCAACTATTGGCATAGGCAAGGCATTAGCCAACTTAGGCTTTAAGGTATTAATGGTAGATGGAGATTATCATAAAGCAGAATTAAGCCGATACTTCAACTACAACCCAGAAGAAACACAACTCGAACAACCAATATCAATACAATCAAACCTCGATCTATTAGTTACTCGTTCTCCAGAAACGGGAACAACTGTCGCCTTAGTTTCTCAAGGACAATTCGAGCAAAGATTGAGAGCGGCAGAATTGTCAGGTAATTATGATTATGTCCTAATTGATACCTCTCCTGTTAGTGTTACCAGTGAAGCAGTGATCATGACTTCAATGATTTTAGATATTTTGTTTGTAGTTCGTCCAGGAATCAGCAAGCGTAACTTGGTTAACAGCAGCCTGGATCAACTGACTCAAAACAACTCTCGTATTTTGGGTTTAGTGGTTAATGGAGTGAAAAAGAACACCGAACAATATTCATATCGTTCTAATTATCTTCTGACATCTAAACTTGACTAGGTTGGGTAGAATGCCATGAAACCCAAAAAATTGGCGATCGCGTTGTTCGAGTTAAGCCTTAGTCAAACCCTAATTAACCATTAATAATATTGGATTACTGCTTTGGAAAGAAGAAGATTTTTGTACTTAACAACAGCAGGTGTGGCACTAAGTACATTAGCAGCTAATACCCAGCGGGCAAATTTGTTGTCTTCACAGGCTACAAATACTCCTGTTAATCTTAGCGTTGACTGGTCAACAGCAATATCTCAGACAACGCCTTTAGTTTTTGGCTCTAACGACTATGAAATTATGTATCTTAGTCATGCAACAGATCCACAATATCAAAGCTTGCTGGACAAACTCAATATTCCGCTGATTCGCATCCATCATGCCAAACTTAGTGAAAAATGGAGCGATTCTGCTACTCAAAGTTGGGATGAAGCCAAAATAAAAGCCTGTTATGATGCTTCCTATGCTTATCAACCAGAAATAGTCCAGACAATTCCTCACTGGCCAAGCTGGATGAAAGACAGTAGTGGTTTACTCGCCTCCACGGAATACGATAACTACGCTAATTTCTGTGGCGAGTTAGTCAGAACCCTCAATAAAACTCAAGCTCGGCAAATTATTTACTGGGAGCCATTTAACGAACTAGATAAACCATATCAAGATGCAGGAAAACTAGACGAATTATGGACAATATACAACCAGGTTGCAACCAGAATGAAACAGATAGACCCGAAAATCAAAGTAGGAGGCCCAATTTTAACCTGGGATGATTCTCAAACACTAAATCATTTTCTCGATCGCTGTAGCCAAAACGTAGATTTTATTTCTTGGCATCGCTATGCTAGCGGGGATGTCGAAGATTCTACAGACAAGATTATGTCTTTTACGCCTAAATATGGCAAACAAACCCGTAAATTTCGCTCAATAGTCGCCAAACATATTCCCGAACGCCAAATTCCTTTATTTCTTAGTGAATATAATATCAATTACGCTTGGGATTCAGGTGAAACTAGGCAAAATAACCACGTTGGTGCAGTTTGGTTTGCTTCGGTTTTAAAACACCTTGCTGAAGCAGAAATAGATATGGCGGCTTCTTGGCATTTAAAAGATGGTATTTACGGCATGATCGATTCCCAAAATAACCTTCGTCCAGCCGCAACAGTATTCGCCTGGGCAAATCAATTTTTAACAGGAAAGGTGATGGAAAACCAGAGCGAGCGCAATTCTATTGAAGCTTTGCCAATTGAGCAAAAACATGGCGAACGTTCCCTTTTACTAATCAACAAATCAGCCGAATCTGCCCAGATAAATCTTACCGAAAAACACGGCTCTTTTGAAGTTGGAAAAACGACAATACATTCCTTAGATGCTGAGGGAGTAAAAACATCTGATGCCGCAGCAAAAACAAATCTCAAGTCATTTACTTTAAATCCATATTCAGTTTTACTATTACATTCTTAAGAGCTAAGAGCTAAAAGCTAACAACTATTCAAGCAATACCCGTTGAATACTTTTAAGTTGGCGAATAAAAATTAGCGCGCCCCCAATACAAACTAGTCCATTAAAAATAAAGGTATTAGTTACTCCAACCTGACTAGCTAACCAACCTGAGAATAAATTACCAAAGGGAACTACACCCATAACCGCCATCGTAACTAAACTCATCAATCTGCCTAGTTTGTCACTATCAGCTATAGTTTGCAAGACTGTATTGGTTGAAGCTAGCTGTAAAATTACGCTGAAGCCGATTAGTACCATAACAGGCAGAGAAAATAATAGAACCTTCGAGAAAGAGAAAACAATCAAGCCAATTCCGAGTAAGACAGGAGCGATCGCGATCGCTCTTTCTAAACCAAAAATATGCGATCGCGAACTGAGATAGACGCTAGCAATTAAAGCTCCTAAGGCAGAAGCCCCCATCAATAAGCCTAAAGTTTCCGCACCGCCTTGGAGAATATCGGCGGCAAAAATGGGCGTTAAAGTTACGTAGGGTAAGCCGACAAATCCTAGCAAAGATAGCAATAACAGCATCGAACGAATTGCCGAATTATCAAAAGCATAGTCAAATCCTTCTTTCAGCTTGTGGATGGTTGAGGTCGTACTAACGGCAATCTTCGTGGGAGGAACTTTCATCGCCAAAAAACCAGCGATTACTGCCAAATAACTAAGTCCATCCAGCAGAAAGCAAATTCCCGCACCAGCGCTAGCTACCAAAAAACCAGCTACCGCAGGACCAATTAGTCTAGCACTACTAACCAAAGAAGAGTTGAGGGCGATCGCATTGCCCAAGTCTTCTGGCTGCTCGATTATTTCGTTGACAAAAGCCTGAAGCGTCGGCATATACAAAGCGTTAACTGTACCCTGGAACAGTCCTAAGACAATAATCTGCCAAACATTAATTATATTGCTAAAAGCCAATATGGCCAGCAGCAATGACTGCACCATCGATAAAATTTGCGTGACAATAATAATACGATGCCGTGAACCGCGATCGGCAATAACTCCAGCGATCGGCGAAAGAAACAAGGAGGGAATGCGACTAGCAAATCCAACTACACCCAATAAAAAAGCGGAGTCGGTTAATTGATAAACTAGCCAACTGGTAGCCAGCAGGGTACTCCAGTTACCAATTTGCGAAATTCCTTGTCCCATAAAGTAAAGACGATAATTCCGATAGCGAAAAGCGCGTAGAATTGGGAGTTTTTTCTCAATCTGTATTAGCTTCAAAAGTTTTATCCAGTTGGTTAATCGATCTTAGGGGCAAATTGTAATCCGTCCCTACAGCAGCAACAATGCGATTAATCGCTGCCACTCATCTATGTCACCATTATTACTAATTAAAATTTCATTGAGATCGTCAAAATCTCGATGAATACTATCTTGAAGTTGACTAGCTTTTTGCTCAAAAGCTTGAATTTTTTGCTGATTGGACTTACCTCTGAGCAAATATCGCCAAAAATAGTTAAATAAATCTACCAGAAGTTGAAAAGGAAAAGGAGCATTATCGTAGTCAAGCTCAGCCAAATACGACTCGTATTCACGATCCATGAGGCAAATAATTAAATATTCTAGATAGTTAAGTTTGACAAACGGACTTTTAGCAAAGTCTTGGAGTGCCTTCTGCATCAGTCTTAAAGATTGCTGCGATCGCCCTTCATTTAACAAAAACATTGCATAGCGTTTGATCGCCCAGGTATAAGCAGGATTGAGATGCAAAACTTGTTCGTAATAGCTTTGGGCTAATATACTTTGCTGGGTTTTTTCCAGAAAATAGGCGTAATGAGAAAGAGTCCAGAGATCGCGATCGTATCCCTCTTTTAATGCCTTTTGATACCAAATTTTGGCTCGCTCCATCTGGAAATTTCTTTCGAGAATATAGGCGTAGTAATTTGCTCCTGAACGGTTTGGTCTAAGATTGAAAGCTTTTTCTAAATGCCACAGAGCAAGGTTATAGTTATAAATCTTGCCGTAACACTGACCGATGCCATAATAATAGTCAGAGGTTTCTTGCTGTCTGAGTAAGTAGCGATACAAAGACATGGCTACATTGTAAACATCTTCCTCTCTGAGAAAATCTGCTACTTCGGTAACCGTGGTTAACGGGTAATGCGACAGATTGTCGATGATTTGCTGATATTCTTTGTCGCGGGCTAATTCTAGTAGTTTGTTGTTAGTCATTGTTATTTGATAATGAATATTAGTTGTTGGTTATTAGTCCACAGATAAACGCAGATAAACGATCGCTTATTAGTTGTTTATTTGTTTCCTTGAGACTTTGAACCTTGTTACTCACTACCAAGCCAAAAAGGATTAACTCCTTGTTCGGCTAATACTGCCCAGGCGGTTGCGCCAACGTGCAGACTACGGAAGTAGAGCCAAGGATTACCGTCAGGCTGGATAAAACCCGTTGTCAAGGTGCTGCGATCGCTGGTGGGCATTCCTCCAGATGCCTCTTTTCCTGCTTGAAGCATGGCTAATACTGCCTGAGCTTTTTGAGGTTGATTTGTTTCTTGATATGCTAATGCCATCTGTGCCGTACCCTCATACCAAACGCCATCTCGATCTTGATTGAAATCAAAACCTGCTGCTAATTGGTGGTGTTGTTCGGCATATTCAAGACATCGCCAGTATGGTTTGCCAGCTTGCTTAAGAGCCAAAGGTGTCCAGGCTTGAGCATCTAGGGGAATTACTTCTTGGTAAATAGTCGCACCATCGTCTTCTGTTCCCGTCCAAAATTTACCTGCATCTCGATCCCACATGGCAAAAACAAACTGTTTAGCATAGTTAGCTCGTTGTTGCCAAACTGGATTTTTCGTGATCGAATAAAGTCTGGCAAAAGCTGCATACAGATCGAGATTATGTTCGCTAGATTTATAGTCCAGTCGTTTTGCTCGTTCTTCCCAGCCAGTAAAGCCACCTAAATATCCTCCAGCACCTCGCTCATCGCGGCAGTTGTCTTCGATCCATTCGCCCCAGGAAATCGCCGCTGCCAAATATTCTTCTTGACCATAGCTTTCGTAATATCCCAACAGTGCCAGCATTGCCCAGGCAACATTACCCGTATGGGTGCTGACGTGAAACTCGCTTTCTTGCCAACTATTAGTCGCCTCGTCAAATTCGCCAGGAAGTAAAAAATGATTTGATTTTGGATCGATTCTACCGCCTTTGTAAGCATTACGAATCCGTCCATCTTGAAAGTAGCGATCGCGCTTTTGAGCAGCAACTAAAGTATCGACAATCTGTCTGGCTCATTCTCGATCGCCTACCGCCAGTTAACCAGGAAAAAACTACGACAAAAGTAAGGTAATAAGGCAAGAAAAAAAACAGCATCTCACTTAAGCTAGCCCTGATTGGTTCAATTCCCAACCAGAAAAAAGCCAGGGGCAAACTTAAAAATGCCACATAAGCCCCAGACTGAAACCAGTAGAGGATTCCTAAACCGTGAATAAAACGTTGCACAAGATTTAAACCAGCTAAGCTAAAGGGATTCGCCCGACAGAATAAAGTTTGAATTGTTCCCTGTCCCCAACGTAAACGCTGATCGATATAGCCACCAATATTTTCCGCAGCTAACCCCGCCGAAAGAGCTTCATTAAGATAAATAACGCGATCGCCTAAAGCCTGAATCTTGAGAGAAGTTACGAAATCTTCAGTCAGGGTTTCCGTAGGAATACCGCCAATGCGATCGAGAACCCGACGACGCACCACAAAAGAAGAGCCACAGCAAATCACCGAATTAGCGCGATCGCGACCAGATAAAATCGAGCCAAAAAAGATATCTTCGTCGTTGGTAATGACGCTTTGTAAACCCAAATTATGCCGAATTGGATCGCTATTATAATAGGCTTTGTGGGTCTGTAGTAATGCCGTTTCTGGCTGCTGAAAAAAGCCCACGGTACGAGTTAAAAAATTGCGGGTGGGAATAAAATCACAGTCAAAGATGACAATTAATTCGCCATGAGTATGCAGTAGGGCATGATTGATATTACCTGCTTTAGCATGACGGTTATCAGGACGAGTCAGATAATTACAGCCTAGTTCTTCAGCCAGATTTTTCATTTGCCAACGACGACAGTCATCGAGCAAATAAATACGCTTGTGAGGATAGTCCATTCCCTGACAGCCAATTATGGTGCGTCGCAACATTGTTACCGACTCATTATAAGTAGATACATAGACATCTACCCAGGGAAGATATTCACCCTGCAACACAGCCTGAGACATTCGGTCAGCTTCGATAGTGCGATCGCGTTCTAAGACGGCCAAAATCAGCGAAGAAAGACTTAAAATCCAGCCCAAAGCCTCTACAACTAAGAGAGAAACGCTTAAAGTACCGTTGATGGGGTCAGTTAGATTGAGTGTGGCAAAAAGTCGCCAAAAAAAATAGCGTCCTAACAATAGAAGTAAAATCGAGATCACGGCTAATCGCAGCCATCTTGGGGGAGCAATCGGATATAGCTGAATAATTGCCAAGGTGCTGGCAACACCAATTAAACTAGGCAAAATGAGAGTATTAGTCGAAGTTGCAACGCTGCCAAAAGTAAACTGACCCCATTGCCAAAAGTTCAATACTTCCGTCAGCGTTCCTAATATTTCTAGCTTTTGAATGAAAAGAAAGCATCCCCCGACTATTGCTAACGTCAGAAGTCCCTGTTCGACACGCTTGAACCAATCTAGCTTAAAATTATGCTTAAAATTATTTGCCACCAATCTTCCTCCATTTAAATAGAACCTCGTTCAAAAACTACTTCAGCGCTACGTCCCACATCGCAAAACTGTACTGAATCAACCTCGGGTAACTCATTTAGCTTGACTCGCACTGCTACCTGGCGACGGACATTATTAGGAGGAGGAACGGCGATATCTTTTCCTGTTTCCACTCGTCCCGAACCTGCCCGAACCGATTCAATCGTGCCGCTAATAAACTGATTATTCTCTGTACCTAATAAACGTACACTTACAGGTCTACCAGAATAAAGTTTGTCAGTATTTTGCTCTGAGAAGAAGGCTTCTACCCAGCGATTTTGGCAGTTTAAGAGTTCTAAGATCGGGGTGCTAGGATCGGTATATTCTCCAGTCTTAGATTCTACCGACCAAATAGTTCCGTTAGTCGGACTGGTAATTACAGCCCGTTGATTGAGTGACAGCTGGCGATTAATTTTAGCCAATTCAGCTTCAGTAGTTTGTTGACGCACTGCTACCTCGGCTTTTTGCTGTTGCAGATCGCTAATTTCCGTCTGTAATTCTCGTTGACGAATTTCCGAATAGCTAAGAGTTTTAGAACCTTCTAGCTGTAGTCCAGCTTTGGCTGCTTCTATCTTCTGTTGAGCCTGTTTCAGTTGCGATCGCGCACTCTTCACCATATTTTGAGCGCGATTATAGTTCAACTGCGATCTTTCTACTTTATCTTGAGCAATTACACCTTGATCGGCTAAAGCCAGTAGACGATCTTGGTCTTTTTGGGCAGTTTGAGCGACAAACAAGCTGTGATTGAGCTGATTTTGCACAATTTCTAACTGTTGCATCTCATAATCTACTCCCAAGCTCTGTTGATTGTTGGCTTCTGCTTCTACCTGAGCAATTAATTGGCGGCGATTAGCAATTTGGGCATCAAGACTAACTAAAGTTTGTTTTGCCTGTTCGATCTGTGAAATCAAACCTTGTTTGGTTACCTCTAGTTCCGCCCCCTCTCGTAAATTTTTGATCGCGCCAATGTTTTCTCCTGAAGTAATTAATTGACCTGGTTGAAGATTTTTTAGCTGTAAATTACCAGCAATAGGATTGCGAACCGAGACAATTTCCGCATTAATAAACGCCTGACGACTACGTACTTGCGAGTATTGTTTAGTGGCAATTAATCCGACGGTAATTACTGCACTGAATGCCATTACCAAACGCAAAACACGAAATACTTTAACCTGCGGGGGAATTGGTGCAGATTTAGGTTCTACTTTTATTAAAGGTAGTTGCTCTAAATTCGTAATTGACGTAGATTTAGACTCAGGTAATTTATGATTGAACAAACTTTTTTCCTATCTCCTAATTTATCTTGAAAAACTGTTTTGGATGGTTGCTAATCTCGCTACGCGGATTTCTAAAATTAAGAGTCAAAATTCCCAAGTCCCAAAAAGCACAGGTTTCTAAGTCGGCGTCAAACGACGCTCTGGGCATTCGCCCTACCCTGTATGGAGTAAAGTTTTAAGAAGTCTAAAGGTATTAATAGCGTGACTTTAAACGGTTTATTTTCGTCTGTTACTGCTTACTGATTGCGCTATTAGTAAATTTAGGTATGAAGAAAGGTTCATCAAAAGCCAATAGCTAATAGCTATTAGCTACGAACAGTCTTACTTTCGGCTTTATAGATTAAATTACCAACGGCTTAATTGCTGACTAAGATAGTGAAGCTGTTTCGGCGAGACGATTTTGGGCATCAAAAAACTTTAGCTGTCGATAAAGCATCGATACCTGGGGCATTTGTACGCCAGCTTGCCAAGCTTTACGCAAAGGATTGCCAAAAATCGCCTCTACTTCGAGCGATCGCCCTTGGTCGAAATCCACTTTCATACTGGTTTGGTAATGCTTCATGGTGGCGGTTTGTTTGAGCCGCTTCTGAATATAGAGTTCGGGAATTTGGCGATCGTATGCCGCAGCGGCTGTGACTATTTCTGCCATTAACTGTTCGATCGAGATCAGAACATCTGCATTCTCAATTAGTTCTTCGATAGCTGAATTTAAGATTACCGAAAGCCCGTTAAAAGGAATATTACAGATCAACTTTTGCCAACGCGCTAAAAATAAATCCTCATGTAGTTGAATCATCACATTAGCACCGCTAAAGTCGGCTGCAATCTGACACAATCTGGTCGTCACTCCCGTAGCAGTATAGTCAGGGGCATATTCGGCTAAAGTGATCAAACCATAGTCGAGATGGCGAATATGACCCGCACCCAACTTGTAGTTGAAGGTAAAACAAACACCTCCCATCAGGCGATCGCTACCCACTATTTGAGCGATCTCTTCCTCCATACCCCAGCCATTTTGTAGTACTAGCACTACACCATCCTCTTTGAGAACCTGGGGCAGAATTTGAGGCAAAAGATAATTATTAGTGGTCTTCAACGCGACAATAACGACATCACACTGAGGCATCTGATTTGCATCACGATATGCCTGAACCGAAGGTAGAGTAAAATCTCCATCGGGAGACTCAATAACCAGCCCATGTTGGCTAACGTACTGATAATCACGATTGAAGAGAAAATGTACGTCAAAACCTGCTTTTTGCAAGCAAGCTCCGTAAAAACCGCCGATTGCACCAGTTCCAATAACAGCGTAGCTGCGTCGCGATCGATGGTCATTGCCAGTAAAATTTAATTGGGGTTTCATAATCGGCGCAGGGTATATTAGTGCGTGGGGACAGAAGCTCTTGATTTGTACAGGGCAAGGCAGTGCCTTACCCCTGACTGACTTCAAACAGGCACACTTAACAAAAATTCTTCAATCTCTTTAGCTACTTTGCCAGGTTCTTCTACCTGTAGATAGTGACCAGCACCAGGAATATTAATCAGACGAGCATCGGGTATTTGCTTGAGCAACAGCATTGCTTTACGGGGGGAAATAATTACGTCATCAGAACCAGTGATAATCAGAGTGGGAATCTGCAAAGATGCAACCTCATCACCGAGATCGACTTGACTAACCCCCATAAAATCATCCGCAGCTGAATCTAAACGAGTATGCTTAAATTCATTTAAGACTATATTTTTGGTCGGTTCTGGTACTTTAGGCGCAAAGCTTTGACGCAAAGTTGCTAAATCCCATTCACCACTCAAAGCCGAGGTGAGAAAGTCGGGATGAAGCCGAATTTTGGCTGAGGTTGCCATTACTACTAGCTGTTTTACTCTCTGGGGATAATTTAGAGCAAACTGTAGTCCAATTAACCCGCCTAAAGAATGACCAACGTAGTAAATTTGCCTGTCGATATTTAGTGAGGTTAAAAAACTGTCGAGAAATTCAGCAACCGCCTCAAAGTCATGAAGAACTGTTCCAGATGTCTCTCCGTGTCCTGGTAAATCCACCGCTACAGGGAAGATATCAGCATTAAACTGAGATAGCATGGGCAGCCAATGACGGCTACTCCCCCCTGCACCGTGTACCAGCAACATTATAGGTTCGCGATCGGATTTAGGTATTCCTCGAGGAGCTTGATAATTGACGTTGAAATCAGCAACTTTAATTGATGGCATAACTTTAAAAGATAAATCAGCTAGAGGCAAGGCAATGCCTTGCCTCTAAGACTTTAATTTCCAGACTCCATCACGATATTGGATAGCATGGTGTTCATTTTATTAACCGATTCGACGTATTCTTTTTCGGGAACAGATTCGCCGACTATACCCGCACCTGCGTTGAGGTAAACACTGTCACCATATTGATAAGCCGAACGAATCGCGATCGCTAAATCGGCTGTTCCGTCGCTGTCTACCCAACCAATACCACCCGCGTAAAGACCTCTAGGTTTATCTTCAAGGCGATCGATCCATTCTAGGGCTAGTTTTTTATTAATTCCCGATACGGTAATTCCAGGAAAGAGAACTTTAAGAGCGTCCCACAAAGATTTATCGGTTTTAAGTTGTCCGCCAACTCGCGAGGACAAGTGTTGCACAGTGCGATATTTTTTTACTTCCATAAAGTCAAATACCTGCACGGTTTCCGGCTGACAAACCCGAGATACTTCTTCCTGTGCTAGCCAAACCGAAAGAGCGTGTTCTTTAACTTCTTTAGCATCAGTAAATAGTTCCTCGTGCAGCAGCGCGTCTTTAGCTGGATCGGCTTCGCGGTGTCTAGTTCCTGCTAAGGGATTGGTAATTACAAACCCGCTAGCATTTACCTCCATCAAAATTTCGGGACTAAAACCAACCGAACGCACATCACCCAATTTGAAACAGTAAGAACGAGCCGCATTGTTGCTAGCAGCTCCCAAAGTATAAGTACCTAAGACATCAAGATCGCCTTTGACCTCTACAGAACGAGAAATAATTGCCTTATGTAGATCGCCTCGTTGAATTGCCGAGACTAAATCGCTGACTCTAGATTCATACTCTTGATTATCCTCTGCTGCTACAGTTGGCGGAGTAGCGACATATTTTGGGCGCTCGGTTTCGGCTGATATTGCTTCTAATACTAAATCCGATTTGCAAAAAATACTTATAATAAATGAGAAGAATAGAATAGTTATCAATGCCAAAAAGAGCTTATTTAGCCCAACACCTTACTTCTTCTGAACTGAAAGAAAAATATAGAAAAAGCTCAGATGCAGTCGAATCAAGGAGGTGGCATTTATTATGGAAACTTTCATTAGGATGGACAGTCAAAAATAGTGCATTAGCAGTAGGATTAAGCTACCCTTATGCCAAAAGTATTATTAAGAGATACAACAATTTTGGTATAGCAGGAGTCAAAAACCAAAAGAATAAAACTAGCAATCATTCTAGAGGAAAGAAAAAATTGCTATCTGCTCAACAATTGCAGAAATTGAGAGAACAAATCGAACAAAAATCGCCAGATGGTGGAATTTGGACAGGAGCAAAAGTGGCTCGCTGGATTGAAACAGAAACGGGGAGAAACAAGGTTTGGAATCAAAGAGGATGGGACTACCTAAAAAAGTTCGGTTACTCTTGGCAGAGTCCAAGACCAACACATAAAAAAGCGGATAAATTGGAGCAAGAAATATTCAAAGCCAACCTAGGGTCAAAAGTTAAAAAGTTAGAGGAAAAATATCCAGAAGCCAAGATAGATGTATGGTTTTTTGATGAGCATAGAGTCGGTTTAAAACCGATCCTAAAAAAAGTTTGGTCGCTTAGAGGAAAAAGACCAATAGCGACGGTTCAACATCGTTATGAGTGGCTGTATGTATATGGATTTGTCAAACCAAAAACAGGAGAAACTTTATGGTATTTAATTCCAAGAGTTAATACAAATTGGCTTAACGTTGTCTATCAAAACTTTGCCAAAGATGCTGGAATTTCGCCCAAAAAAAAGATTTTATTAATCGAAGATAATGCAGGGTGGCATCGAAGCAAAAAAGCGATAAGACCAGAAGGAATAAAAGTTGAATTTTTACCACCATACTCTCCAGAGCTATATGCCCTAAAGGACTAGCTGCGCGTCGCGAAGCGGTATCCTTTAGGACAACCTGCCGAAAGATTATGGTCATTGGTAGATGAGCCATTAGTTAATCAACATTTTGAAACTATTAATGAAATTGAAGATGTATTGGTTGAACGCTGTTGTGTTTTGACACAAATGAGAGATGAAATTTGTAGTTTAACTAACTATCATTGGTTTAAATTTCTTTGACTTTAGTATTTTTTGCAAATCGGATTTAGTATAATTGGCACTTGATACGCCTGAGCGCCCAACACTGTTTTATAAGCATTGGTTTCAAAAACGTCATTTTGTGGTGTAGAACTACCGTGAGCGTTGATGTAATCTAGTTCTTCTGGGGCAACTTTACCCGACTCCATAACTTTCCTAACCACAGCTGCCATCGGAATACCATGATCGGGTAAATCGGTCATATGGAAAGCATTACTGACGCTAGAGTAGCTAACTACCTCGGCATAAATATGCGCTCCTCTAGCTAGGGCATGATCCAATTCTTCTAATACCAAAACCGCAGCAGCCTCACCAATTACAAAGCCACCCCGCTTGGCATCAAAAGGACGAGAGGATTTGGCAGGTTCACAATCGGCTACGGACAGAGAGCCAATTACATCCAAGGTAGCGTAGGTCAGGCTAGTCAAAGGGGCTTCAGTTGCGCCCGACATCATTACCGACATTTCTCCAGACTGGATTAATTCAAAGCTTAACCCCAGAGCATCTAACCCCGCAGTACAGCCAGTAGAGAGAGAGGTGCAATGACCTGGGAAGTTATACTTGCGTGCTAACAAAGCAGCGGAATAATTAAACATACCTGCGTTGTAGAAATTCTCTCCCGTCTCTACGTAGCTAATTTCTTCTGTACCTCGATTGGTACACTGCTGCAATGACTTAAGATCGAATGTCGCCTGTAGCTGAACGAACTTGGCGCCACAATTTATTTTGGCTTCAAGATGATCTAAGCTAGCCTCAAGATCTTCAGATTTTACTTCAGTAAATGCCACAGTTCCCATAAAAAAATCAGGGGTTAACATGATCTTTTCACCGTTAAACATACAGCCACGCTCGGTTAAATTATTAATAGCTGCGATCGCCTCAATGGTACTCATGTCCTGAGCATCTTTAGCCTGTGGGTCACTACCCCTAGAACAAGGATAACCACCAACTACTATCAGATTGCGAATTCCCAAAGCAGCTAAACCTAAAAGATCGCTTTGCAGGGCAATACGGTTACGATGCCTAAGAGTCATTTGCACGACTGGTTCTATACCTGCGTGCCAGACAAACTGAGCCGCAACTAAATTGGATAATCGCGCTTGGGCTAGGGCATTATCGTTGATTTGGAGCACGTCCATGTAAGCTTCTAGCCGATCGGCGATCGCCATTAATGGCCGTAAATTATGATGACGGGGTGGTGTTAGTTCGGCAGATAAAACGAAATGACCAGCAGCTAACAACGTTTGTAGGCGACACTTTTTTAGAAAGTCCACTTTACACGACTAAAAAATTTAATTATGAAAACAGCGTGGGTATTTCCCGGACAAGGCTCTCAAAGTTTAGGAATGGGCGCAGATTTGCTCGATCTTGCTTTTGCCAAGGTAAGACTAAAACAAGCTCAAGCTATTCTAGGCTGGGATGCTTGCGAAATTTGCCTCAATCAAGAATCAAAATTATCTCAAACACTTTATACACAACCCTGCTTATATGTTGTCTCAACTATTTTGGCAGACTTAATCAAGGATGCAGGATTTACGCCTTCTTTGGTTGCAGGTCATAGTTTAGGAGAATATGCAGCTTTATATGCAGCGGAAGTTTTTAGTTTTGAAACAGGCTTACAATTAGTTAAGCGTAGAGCAGAACTGATGACAAGTGCGCCTCACGGTATTATGGTAGCTTTAATCGGATTCAATCGCGATCGCCTTGAGGAAAAAATTTCGCAAGCATCAAACGTAGTTATCGCTAACGACAATCATAACGGTCAGATAGTAATTTCTGGTACTACAGAAGGAGTCAATGCAGTATTAGACAAGGTAAAAGTTAGACGTATCGTACCACTTAAGGTTAGTGGGGCTTTTCATTCGCCATTGATGACAGAAGTATCGCAAGAATTTAACCAGATTTTGCAGGGGGTAACTTTTCAACCAGCTAAATTTCCAGTAAAGTCTAACGTTGAACCTCTAGCGGCTATTGAAGCAACAATCTTGAAAGAGCGTCTGATGAAACAGATGACTAGTCGAGTTCGATGGCGCGAAATTGTCGATCGCTTAGCTCAAAAAAACTTAGACAGAGTAATTGAAATTGGTCCTGGTAAAGTTTTAACCAACACAATTTTACGAATGTATCCCGACATGAAGCTAGAAAATATTGGCAGTAATCTGGAACTGGCAATGTTTCAAAATGTAGATACATTAAAAGCTATTGCCTGAGATTAGTAATTTTAGGGTTGCTGATTCGAGTAGTAATAAAGTGTAAGTTATGTTTGATAACTTGGTAGAGAGTGAAAGTGCGATTGGGCTCCGCCCACGGACGCGCCTCCAGGCGAGATGCGAAGCGAATCCTTTAGGGCTAATCCTTTAGGGCTACGCGATCGCACTTTCACGAAGACGATATTATTGCCGATCGCGATCGCTTTTTTCACCGATAATAAGTAGCTAAAATTTCTTTGAGTTTCCCGAAAAGCTCAACTGAAGCATCAATCTCATCTTGCTTAATAGAAACGCTTTCAACATTAATCCCCAAAGGAATCATTGAAGGCTTAATCGACTCTAAAATTTGCCTTAAAGTCGAGCAACAAACTTCAACAGATTGCTGAATTGGCGACTGAGCCGAGAAAATTTTTCGTTCTGTTTCTGAAGGAAAATTTACTCCCAACCACTTTAAAAACTGTAAAGTCTTCAGATGCCCGCAAGGAGCAAAGGTCAAAATAATTCGCACAGGAGATACATTGAGTTCCTGACATTGTCGATCATAATCTTGAAGCAGCTTGATAGTTGCCTCAGGCTGATAAATTACTTGAGAAGTAAAAAAAATCATTCCCCAACGGGATTTTTCAATTAATTTAAGATGTTCGCCCCCCTTGTCAAAATGACGTTCGGCAAGAGTTACGCCACCAAAAATCAAATCGTCCTGGTGTCTAACAGTCATTTGAGCAGCTTGGGTTACGGTTGGGCCTGGATAAGTCATTTTGGATGTAGAACCACCAACAAAAGTAAAATAGCGCAGACCAAACTGCTGCCAAGATTGGTCGAGCCAGGCTGAAAAATCTACTTTCGGATGATGAACAACACACTTATAATTGATAATTTCTTTGCCTGACAACTTGTTGAGGATTTGAGCGTATTCTCGCGAATCTACAACCGGCACAAAAGAAAAAGGTCTTGATATTTGAGTCCTGCCTACCTCATCCTGGATATCGTAAACGTTAATCGCGTCTGGATTCAGGTTAGATAATCTTGCCGTTAATTTTTCGGCGATCGTGTGGAGTTTTTCTGATGATGAACCCTGGCGTGGAGGAGTCGTAGCGTAGAGATATAATCCTCTTTGAGTATCTAGTAGTTTTGATTTTAATTCCATAAGAGTGCAAACTAATTGAATTAGCGATCGTAGGTAATGCTCAAATAATTGTTACGGAAAATATCAATGATTTCAAGCGCTCGCAATTATTGTTCCCTCAGATCGAGATTCTCAACAGCGCGATTCTATATGCTGAGGAAACCTCAGCATATCTCGCACTCAAACCAGAAGAAATAATATAAAAGGTATTTATGGGAGTTATGGTTCGTATTGCCGATGATAAACACGAAAGATTAAAAGAATTAGCCAAAGCCAGAGGAATGAGTCTTAATAAGCTGATGGAAGAATTAAGCACTATTGCTCTAGCAGAATTCGACGCAGAAAGTAGATTTAAGGCTATGGCAGCCCAAGGCAATCGAGAACGAAAAATTGCTATTTTAGACAAGCTCGATGCTTACTTTTCCAATCCTGAAGGGTAGATTGATTGATAATTAAGTTTGTACTCGTAAGTTAAAATAAGTATAGCCGTATTTTAACTTACGAGTGCCAGTGCTTCATATGCTCGGCATGGGTTTTTAAATAAGCTCCTGGCTTGTAGAACTTGTCATAAAATAGGTCTAAATGATGTGCCTGGAGATAGGTAATTAGGAAGATTGAGGGAACTGTACCTGGGAATTTGCCGAACGTATCTAACACATACTGAGCTTGAAGAGCTACGCAGTCTCTAAATTCTGCGCCATGAATCTCAGCAGCGATCGCGAACTTTCGCCGAGTCTTTCCAAGGACCAGGTGTTTCGGCATTGAACGGTCCGCCAGAACCAAATTTGCGATCGCACAGTGCCTCAACAGCAGCACGCATATCTGGATAATGAGGCGGACAAAAGCCTTCGATTACTCCTTCTAATCCAGTGGGATTTGGATAGGGCCAGCGATCGCTGTTATCGTAACGAAAGCCCAACCCCGATACATCAGGCTCGCCACTCGCACCTAGCATCACAAATGGATCGATACCATCAAACATCCAGCCTCCCAACCCCATCGCTTGTAGCATCAACGCACCAGCATAACAGCTTGTAGCTAGTTCGGTAGTGAGTTCCGCCATCGACCATTGCTCTAGAAACGTCAGCGGAAAAGAATTTTCCAGATCGGCAAGGTGGCTATACTTAGCTAATCCAGGAATTGAGCGATGATTTATATCATCATGGAAAACGACCCCGTTTTGCAGGTAGTAGCATAGTCCAGCTAGAACGTGCTGTGCCAAGTCACCAACAGGAATGACCAGAAGCGTTCCAGGATGATTGACCACCCAAGTGTTGTGGGGTTCGACGAAAGGAACTTTTGGCGGTAATTTAAGCCGTTTATCCTGAATTTTTTCGAGCTGATTTTTAAGAACGTCCAAAACAACTTCAAGCTCAAGAGAACCATCTTCTGCTCGTTCGGGTAAGGCGATCGCATCGCGGTTGTCTAGCACATACACCCCTTCGTCATCGGTGAAAAATGTCATGCTGGTATGGAATCCCGCCGCCGAAGGAAAGGTGCGGTGCGTATTGCTCGGCGCGATAAATTAAATGATGCCAGCTAGTATTGCCCCCGCAGGCTGTCACTACAAGCAGTTTTTCTAATTCAGAAAGTGGCTCAATCTCATGTCGAGACTTGTAGGCGAGTACACCGTCGGGAATTTCTGCTCCCAGACGACCCAAGAGTGCTTCGAGCAAGCTAAATGCCTGCATATTTTGGAAGCCTTGAGGAACTGTTAGCTTTTCTTTGAGTGTTTTCATCAAATTCTCTGCATTTAATTGGTCTGTAGATGCCACTAAAGTTTGGACTGTTAAAACGCTCGCGACTAAGCGTTGTCGAAGCGATGGCGATCGTGCAGTTCGTCAAAATTGATAATTGGCCCTTTTGGTACGATTCGATTTGGATTAATCTCGCTCATGCTCATGTAATAGCTGCGTTTAGTATCGTCTAGATTACAGGTCACTTTGAATTCAGGACGCTGATATAAATCCTTGAGATAATTCCAGAGATTAGGATAGTCGAGAATTCGCCGTAAATTGCACTTAAAATGACCGTGATACACTGAATCGAAGCGATATAAGGTAACAAACAGACAAACGTCAGCTTCGGTAAGGCGATCGCCGCACAAATAACGCTGCTTGCCTAGCACGGTTTCCCATCGATCTAAATTCTCGAAGAGTTTGGTCACCGCATCTTCGTAAGCTGCTTGCGAAGTCGCAAAACCAGAGCGATATACGCCAGCATTAATTGGCAGATAAATTGCCTCGATCGTTTCCTCAATCTTCTGTTGTAGATCGCATGGATATAAGTCTATTTGCCTGGTTGCCAATTCGGCAAACTCTACGTCCAACATCCGAACGATTTCACAAGATTTGTTGTTGACGATTGTTGAAGATTGCTTATCCCACAAAGCTGGAACAGTTATTCGTCCTGTATACTTAGGATCGGCTTTGAGATAAATCTCTTGCAAATATTGAGCGTGATTCACTAGATCGGGAATGGTCAGTGCTTCGGAAAACCTCCATCCCTTATCGCTCATAATTGGATCGACAATAGAGACTGAGATAACTTCATTCAACCCCTTGAGTTCTCGCATAATTAAGGTGCGATGCGCCCACGGACACGGCAAAGCAACATAGAGATGATAACGCCCTGCTTCTGCCTTAAACCCGCTCTTGCCATCGGCGGTCACGCGATCGCGAAACGTTGTCGCTGTCAGGTTGAACTTACCGTTGGCATCTGATTTGCTGCCGTCGGTTGTCCATTTGCCTTCGAGCATGATTCCTGAAGCCATAATTCCCTCTTAAACATAGTGTCACGAGTAGTAAGTAGTCAGTAGCGAGTAGCGAGTAATAAGTAAAGAAACTCATTACTCCATACTTATTACTTCAGCCCGAAGGGCATGGTAATCGGACTGCTACATCCGCACAGCGTACGATTAATCTGGAACGTTTATTAATTATCCCGTTGTCGACTTTACGATCCGCATCATATTCACCGCTACTAGGCGTAATTAACTTACTTTGAACAAAATTAAGCGCAAAATTTGAAGAACTTGTGATGTTCTAAAAAAGTATTAAATTTCTCGACAAATATATAAAAATATAAAAAAATTTAGGCGCTGGTGATTTGATGTATGCCTTACAACAGCAAGACTTGCACATTTGCCCGTGCATGATTCACGGATAAACCGCACTCCGCCCTTCGGTCTCGAAGCTTATCCGTGATAGACTAGCTTCTTACAAAAGTTGCTCATGGGGCGGCGGCTTTTGAGTAAGAATCTTCTTACTCAACCTCGACAGTTCCTATAACGGGGGGAACCCCCGCAACGGACTGTCTCGCAAAACGCGCCTTGCTTGCACCGCTTAGTTTGGTGGAAACCCCCAAGACCGCACTTTTGCCCTAAAGGATATGCCAATCACGGATTCACGGATAAACCGCACTCCGCCCTTCGGTCTCGAAGCTTCTTGAAGCAGTCCTAAAGGATACACCTTCGGATATCGCTATACTTGGGCAAAGCCCAAGACCGCCCTAAAGGATTAGCTCCTTACGTCGCGTCCGCTGCTCCGCTTATCATGCACGGACTAACTTCGTGTCGCGCTTCGCGTCGTCCTTTAGGACAGCCCCTCACGATCTGCGCGTACGCGCTGCGCTATTAGCCCTTCGCGTCCTCTGCGTCGTCCGTTCAGGGACGCAACTGTCTCACTTTTAGCTTTTTTAACTTGAGGACAAACAGCATCTTTACCCTCACAAGTTCCTCAGACTTTTGAACTAACTTCAAAGTGAACTCAAAACAATATCGTTACACAACTATTGAGCTATTGAGCTATTGAGCGTTGAGAAAAATAAATTATGGTGATGCGATTGGGCTCCGCCCACGGACGCGCCTCCAGGCGAGATGCGAAGCGAATCCTTTAGGGCTAATCCTTTAGGGCTCCGCGATCGCGGCATAAATAGCAGCACAAGCGTTCCTAATAACTTGCGTTTATTTGGATTATCAACAAGAACTAATCGACTATGACTAATTTGACCTAGGAGAAATACAATGTCCAGACTAACATTTGACGCTATAAAAATTCTAGAAGATGATTTTCCTGTAGCTGAATCGACAGCAGAAAAACTTAAATTTTTACTTAACTATGCAGTATTAGCACCATCGGGACACAATACTCAGCCTTGGATATTTAAAATAGTTGATGATGTTGTTGAACTATATGCTGACAAAACTCGCGCTTTACTTGTAGCCGATCCAAATTATCGTGAACAAATTATAAGTTGTGGAGCAACTTTGTTTTATCTCCGCATTGCCATGCGCCACTTCGGTCATAGAGACGTAGTAGAAATTCTTCCCGAACATCTCAATCCTAATTTGTTAGCGCGTATTCGCTTAGGGAGCAAAAGAATTGTCCAAGTCGAAGAAAACTTTTTGTTTTGGGCAATTTCCCAAAGATGTACTAATCGTCGTCCTTTAGAAAATTGTCGGCTTCCTACATCTTTAATCTCAGAACTAAAATCAGCTACTAGTTCAGAAGGGGATTGGCTACAGATCTCGACACAGGTTATTCCTGAAGCTAGTCGTGAAGAAATCGTTAACTTAATTGCTCAAGGCGATCGCCTGCAAATGTCTAATCCGCTATTTCGCCAGGAATTAGCTCGCTGGATTCACTCTAGCAGAACTTCCCGTCATAATGGTCTAACCCCAGAAGCCCAAGGAATCAATCCCAGATTAGAGGCGATCGCGCCTTTAATTTCGGCTATCCGCTCGTTCAATCTAGGTAAATCTCAGGCTAATAAAGACCGAAAATTGGTAGAAACTGCACCTGTGTTAATTTTAATCAGCAGCAATGGCGACACTCCCCAAGACTGGTTAGCTACTGGGGAAGCTCTAGCACATTTACTATTAAGAGCCAGGGTTGACGATGTTTGGGCATCTTTGTTGAATCAACCAATTGAAATTCCCCAATTGCGATCGCGCCTACAGACCTTATTTCCCGAAAATGGCTACCCGCAAATTCTCCTCCGCTTAGGATATGCCAAAGACACCAAACCTACTCCGAGAAGAGCTGTCGATGAAGTGATGTTATGAAGTCAGGCTAGGGACAATATCTTCACAGACGCTACTTAACCCGCGAATCGCCCCTACTGATTACTAATCAGATTAAAGGAGAACAAAATGAATTGGCGAAAAATTCGAGCTTTAATCTTAGCGTTTTTAGCAGCTTTCTTATTGATTTTAGTGACTGGAGTTGCGAGCGCAAAAAGTGAAGCCGATCTTCAGATTTTTAAGATGGGCAATAACGTTATAGTTCCCGCTGGACAAGTAATGACCGATGTAGTGGCTATTGGTGGCGATGTTACCATTCTCAATCAGGGACGAGTTACCAACGATGCAGTGGCTATTGGTGGCGACGTGATTCTCAAGACCAATGCTAGTGTTGGTGGGGATGCGGTTGCTATTGGCGGACAAATTATCAAAGAATCAGGTGCGTTAGTTGGGGGTAACGAAGTAGTCGCGTTTAGTAACGCCAAAGTGTTATTAGATCGCTTCGGCTTATTTGGCACTATTTATTTAACCAATGTCTTATTTTTTCTCGTCTCTTTAATGGTCATCTTTGCTTTTGGTGTATTCTTGCTTTTACTACTTCCCGAGCGGATTAAAAGCATCACTGCAACTATGCACCAACATCCGTTTGAAAGTGGAATATGGGGTCTGGTTAGTATTGTGGCGATTACGCTATTTACCTCCCTATTTAGCGGTAGCGTATTTGGGTTTTTGCTTATTCCCATCGTTAATTTAGCCTTTTTTGTCGCTGGATTACTAGGTGCGATCGCAACTGGTTTATGGATCGGTAAAAAAGTTTTGCCTCGTAAAGAAAACGCTTTTATTCCTTTCTTGGTAGGAATGTTAATTCTAGCCGTAATTGGTCTGATTCCCATTGCAGGACGATTAATTATTCTAATGCTTAATCTCTTTGGCTTGGGTGCAGTTTTGCGATCGCGAGTTGGTACGATACAGCCAGCAACTATTCAAAAACAACGCGATCGCACTTGATGGTTCAACGCAACCATTAGGAGGATAATGAGCGATAATAACTGGTAGGGACATGAAAAGATTATGCCCCCCAGATTAAATTTAGGAATGAACCATTAAATATTGTCCATTTCCCAGAAAATTGCCCTGACCTGCTTCAAAATAAGCAATACACCATAAAAGATATAGTCTCCACATCCGTCTAAATCTAGAATAGTCCATGCCAAAATCTAAGGTTTTAATTACATCTTGGTTATCATCAAAGTTTTTTAACCAAGTGCGTAAAGTTTGCGCATAATTCATACCATTGATGTACCATGTGTCGATTGTTTTAAGATCTTGATTACAATTAGGAATAAAGTCATAATGCCAAACTCGTGCATAGGGAAATATATATTTCTGAATAAAAGGAGGCCAGAAATTATGACTTAAGCTGGAGCTTATAATATGAATAAAAACTTTGCCTTCAGGCTTTAACAAAGAAGCAACTTTGGCCAAAGATTTGGTCAAGTTACCAATATGTTCAAACGCACCCAAGGTAATAACTTTGTCAAATTTATGAGTAAAAACAACATCATTAAAATCTGCTTCACAAAGAGTAAATCGTTCTGAACTCAAAGGACTATTCTGGGTTCTAATTTGTTTACGAATATATTCGCATTGCCCATGGCTCAAATTCAAACCAGTTACCTTGACATTGGGGAATTTTTGCAAAATATAATTAGCAGCAGAACCCCAACCACAACCAATATCTAGTATTTCGTCTCCATCGACAATCTGCGCTTTTTCGAGCAGGTCATCTAGCATAGCAATTTGGGCTGCTTCTAAGTTTGTGGCTCCTTGTTCCCATAGTGCCATGGTATATTTAGGATACATTACATCACTTTCACCCAGCATCAACTTGAACATTGTTTCTGGTTGATTGTATTGAATATCCATCAATTCCTGTGAACTTTCAGCAAGGAGATCGCTTTCTTTGGTAACCCAATCATAAGCAATCATTAAAGAAGAAAGATTTTTATAGAAAAATGCCGTGGTATTGGTCAATAATTTTAGACACAATGCATCAGGTATTTTTAAGCCATTAATATAGCTTTCAGCAAACAGCAGCTGTATTCCATTAATCGGTTTTACCATTAAAGGCTTATATTGCTTGCTAACAGAGTTTTGCTGAAGATTTTGAGCATTAACCGCTTGAGAGTCTAGCTGTTTAATATTGTTTGTAGAAGTCATAGTTTGATTTTCTCTCCAAAGTATTTGCCTGAATTTAAACTGAAAGCTTGGATTGTTTATTTGTGAGGCGAATAACAATTCTTCAAAACACATTTAAGAATGCTCTAAGCATCTGCTGTTTCTAGTTACTGCTCAACAGAAGATTGCTCGGGACAATTTCGACAGGAATGACCATACCAAGCTCTTTCTTCTTGAGCAGTTGTATACTTAGATGCTAATAATTCGGTAACATCTTCCATAGTTCCATCAGCTGCTACCCAACCATTGTCAACATCAGGAAAGTCTAGCTGACAATTTTCACATTTTTTCTCAGAATAAAAGCGAATTGGACACCAAAATGACTCGACATTACGTAACATTTCTGTGGCTAATGACCATACTCCAGTCATCCAATCACAATACAAACACCAAATTAAATCGTAGCCGATTAATCCTTCAAACTTTTGTCGCGAAACATTTACCCAGTCTTTGGAGTTATATCGAGGTAGTTTCACTAACTTAGTTAAAGGAGGATAAACAATTACTTCAGTAAAACGAACTACCCAAAATAAAGGAATAGCTAAGGCAGTAATCCACATCGCTGCATGATTTTGCCATTTGCCGACTATATTACTCATTTGACGATGAATTTTAGCTCGCTCGCTTTGCTCTCGATGAGTCAATTCATGGCCAATTATCCATAACCATAAAGCAGTTAATTCGGCTAATAGTGCAATTCCCAAACCTTGCCATCCTAATGCAAGCATACCAATGGTGAGTGGCATCAACATGAAATAGGCTAATGCCAAATCTATACCTGGTGCATAGCAAAACCAATCAGCAATTTTCTTTCCTCCTGAACCTAAGCGTGGAACTAAGTGCAGAAAACTTGCTCCGACAATCAATAATCCAACTAAATAACCATAAAGTAATATGAGTTGATTCATCGAAATATTCTCCTTTGATTTGGTGTTGAGAATCTGGAAATCGTAATGTACTTAATTAATCTCGATCGGGCTCAAAGTCCATATATCACTAGATTTGACCATAGATTCAGCGATTGTTTGCTGGTTAAGCCAATAGCTTTTAAAATATTTTTGATCGACTCTTATTTTTAATGAGCGATCGCCTTTGTATGTTAGTGTTGCTTTGTATTTTTAGTAGTTGACAATTCTGCCTTTGATTAACTTGTCATTAATAGTCATTAATTATTGAGTTTATTAACTAAGGACACGTGGCAGTTATTTAACAACAATGCTAATACTAATAACCAATTATGAGAAAACTGTGAAGATAGATAGTAATAAAGATTTTTATAGTTTTATTAGGCTAAAAACCTTATGAAGTCTAACTTGCAGCATTTTAGCCTGGACGTGCTGGTAGGTTGTCTTGAGCTGTAACTGTGTTTGCCCATCTATTAACTAGCTTTTGCTTCACAAGTTTCTCAAGTTTTAAAATTAAGTTGAAAATGAAGATGAAATGAAAATAAGTTTAGTGCAGGAGATTTGTCTTCAAAAGAAGCGATCGCAGCTTGAGCAAAACACAAATCAAGATTGAAGGAGGAGCAAGATGCTTAACTGGAATGTAGTGGTTACCCTAGACGAACATAGCTTCAGTCAAGCTTATTTGCTACTAGAAGAATTGGGAACAGTCTATCAAAGCGACTTTGAAAATGTTTTGCTGATGAAGGTCGAAAGTATTCCTCTATTTCTAGAAACTTTTAATAATAAACTAATAAAAGAGCCTAGTCTGGCTAAACTTGTATCTCGAATAGTGCCTGTCACTGCAACTTTTTCTTTTCAATCATCAGCAGAATTTGAAATCAAAGCTAAAGAAATAGTCTTAAACTGGTTACCTACCTTAGCAGGTAAAAAATTCTCGGTTCGGATGCACCGTCGAGGTTTCAAGGGTCTTATTTCCAGTGACTACGAAGCAGGTTTTCTCGATCGAATTATCCTGGAAGAACTGCAAACATTGGGCAATCCAGGACAGATCGACTTGGAAGACCCCGATGCAATAGTAGCTGTAGAAACTGTATCGCAACAGGCTGGACTCTCCTGCTGGATTCGCCAGGATTGGCAAAACTATCCTTGGTTAAGACTGAACCAACCTTGATGCTCTTTCTTATCCAACAAATTAGACGCAGTTACTTGTATTGTTGGTTTTAAGCAATATTTCGCAATATATGTTCACGCTTGATTCAAGTTTTCATACATATAATATAAGTATTTATAACTAAATAAACAATAGTTGTAAATAAGAAATCATCGATATTTATACTTTAATGGCAATAACCTAGTAGGCATAGCATAGTCATGCAGCAGAATAACTCAATCTCCTGGGAACAAGCAATCGAAAAAGAACTACTAGCTGTATCTCCTGAAATCCTACTAGAAGACGCGATCGCCTTAATGAGCCAAAATTGGACCAAAAGTTGTTTATTAACAGTTGAAGAGCGCATTGGTGAATCTGATTTTCTCACCCCAGTCGATCGCAGTTGTGTTTTAGCGATCGCTAATTCTCAAATACAGGGTATTTTGACCGAGCAAGCTTTGACTCGTTTAATTGCCTCGGGAAAAAACATCAAAGGTATTACTCTAGGCGAGGTGATGAGCCGAGATGTGATTACTTTAACTTCTACGGGTTCACAAGATATTTTTACGTTACTAAATTTATTTCGTCGATATCCAATTCATCATTTACCAATCGTCGATCAAAACCATTGCTTGCTAGGGTTAGTTACACAAAGTAGTTTGCGTCGAGCATTGCGATCGGTTGATTTATTGAAATTCCGCACGGTTAAAGAAGTAATGTCTAGAGCAATCCACGCATTACCAGACGCTTCGGTGTTGTCAGTGGCTCAATTGATGAGTGATTATCAGGTAAGCAGCATACCGATCGTGGAAACTAATGATTTGCTCATCCCCTTGGGGATTATTACCGCAACAGATATAGTTCAGTTTAAATTACTAGAGTTGAATTTGGCAGAGATTCCAGCACGGGTAGTCATGAGTACTCCTTTGTTTCTCGCCCAGCCTGATGACTCTCTTTGGGAGGTGCATCAGCAAATGAATCAATATCTCGTGCGACGCATAGTAGTAACTAGTGAACAAGGAGAACTACTGGGCATTGTTACCCAAGGTGGTTTATTACGAGCAATTAAGCTTAGCGATCTGCATGGTTCTTGGTCAATATTACAAAGTCGTAATCTTGAGCTGGCAAGTCAAGTTGAGTTACAGGCAAAGGAATTAAAAGATCGAGAGCAAAAAGAGCAGGTAGTAGCAGAAATTGCCTTACGAATTAGGCAGTCTCTAGATTTAAAATTGATCCTCCAAACCACTGTAGATGAAGTAAGACAGTTGATCGAGGCAGATCGGGTATTAATTTATCGTTTTGAACCAGACTGGATTGGTATTGTCAGCACCGAAGCAGTTAGTCAGCCTCAATGGTCGATTTTAGCTCGATTGATTAAAGACGCTTGTTTTGAACCAGCATGGATCGAACCTTATCAACAGGGACATATTTTTGCCGTAGCCGATATTCATCAAGCTAACTTGAGTCCATGTCATGTTGAATTTTTGGAAAATCTTCAGGTACAAGCCAATGTTGCCATACCAATTTTATTAACCGAGTCCAATGCTGAGGCAGATCGCCTCTGGGGATTATTAATTGTCCATCAGTGTTCTAACATTCGTCATTGGCAGGAGTCGGAACTAGAGCTACTCCAGCGTTTAGCTACTCAAGTTGCGATCGCCATCCAGCAAGGAGAACTGTATCAGCAAGCAAAAATTGAAGTCGAACAACGTCAGCAAGCAGAACAAAAGTTAAGAGAACGAGAAACACAACTAAGAACAGCCCTTGATGCGGCTGCCCTGGGGACATGGATTTGGGATATGACTACTAATAAGGTAATTTTATCCGAACGCTCCCAAGCAATTTTAGGTTTTACTCCTGGAGAATTTCCTGGCACTCTAGATGCAGTTTTAGAGCTGATCCATCCTGAAGATCGTAGCAATATCCATGAACAAACTACCAGGGCGATTAAGTCGGGCGAACTTTACGAAATTGAAACTCGCATTAGTCTAGCCAATAAACAAGAGCGCTGGCTGACAGCTAGAGGTCATGCTTTGCTTGACGCTCAAGGGCTGGCGACGCAGATGAATGGTGTTCTTGCCGATATTACAGAGAAAAAACTTTTAGAAGAACAGTCTCGTCGTCACCAAAGATTAGAAAGCCTTGGCTCTTTAGCTGGTGGTGTGGCTCACGATCTAAATAACATTCTGACGCCAATTTTGATGAGCGTGCAGCTTTTGCCTGTTACCCTACCTCAAATCGATCCTCGCTCTCGAGAGTTGATTCAAATGCTGGAAAACAACGTCCAACGTGGTTCGGCTTTAGTGCAGCAGGTATTATCCTTTACCAGAGGTATTGAGTCAAAGCAAGGTGTTGTGCAGGTTAAACACTTAATTAGAGATATACGCCAGATTGCCAAGGAAACTTTTCCCAAGTCAATTGAAATTCAGACCAATGTACCATCTAACTTATGGACTGTTCGGGGAGATGCTACACAAATTCATCAAATTTTACTCAATTTGGTAATTAACGCTAGAGATGCCATGCCTGATGGAGGACTATTAAATATCGTTGCGGCTAACTTATTACTTGATGAGACATCTGTTCGAGAATATCCTCAAGCCAAAGCAGGCTCTTATATAGCAATTTCAATTAGCGATACGGGATTAGGTATTGCACCTGACAATATAGAGCAGATTTTTCAACCATTTTTTACGACTAAAACAGAAGAGGGTGGTACGGGTTTAGGATTAGCAACGGTAATTAATATCATTCGCAATCATGGCGGCTTTATTAATGTGGTAAGTCAGATCGAACAAGGAACTCAGTTTGATGTGTTTATACCCGCGATTAAGATGGCTGAATCAGACTTGACTGAGAGTGGAACTATTCCTAAGGGCAAAGGAGAATTAATTTTAGTGGTAGATGATGAAGCGACAATTCGCGAAATCACCAAAGCCTCTTTGGAAACTCACAACTATCGAGTCATTACCGCCAATGATGGTATCGAAGCCGTTGCCGCTTACGTCAAAAATCAAGCTGAGGTTGCCGTAGTATTAATGAATATGATGATGCCTGCTATGGATGGCACGACTGCTATTCGCACCCTGCAAAAAATCAATCCCGATGCCAAGATTATTGCCGTTAGCGGGCGCAATTTTACTAGCCAAATATTTAGCGATCGCAATCTAAATATTAGCAGTTTTTTAGCTAAACCCTATACTACCAACGCTTTATTACAAAGAATTAGGGATGTGGTTAGTAGTTAGTAATATCTCTATTTGACCCACTCCCACGGCTATAAGCCGATGGGATTCGGGGTTCAGACAGCAATTGCAGTTTGAAACTGACTGACATCGCCTAACCCCAAGGTTGAAGCCCCAACCTTTTGAATTACTCGGCTAGCGTTTCTATCGCGTCCGTGTTTAGTAGAGCAACTCGGACAAACCCAATAACGCTCGTTTAAACCAATGTTATCAATTACAAAATTACACTCCGAGCAGGTTTTGGTAGAAGGATACCAACGGTCGATATAACTGACTGTCTTGCCTTTTTTAGTTGCTACCCAATCTAATATCTTTAGAAATTCGCTCATAGCTAAGTCGCCGATCTTACGACCCCATAGTCGCTGCATTGCTTTTAGATTGAGCGTCTCAAAGAACAAATAATCAAATTTGTCTGTTAACTTATGGGCAAACTTCCAGAACCAGTCTGAACGACGGTTAACTACTTTTTCGTGTACTTTAACTAGGTCTTGTCTAGCTTTTTCTCTAGACTTAGAACCTCGTTTTTTGGTGGAATGATTGCGACTAGCTAACTTCAGCTGTCTCAAAGATTGCTTGAGAAACAATGGCGATTTAATTTCTGTGCTGTCGGAGCAACTTAGAAAAACCTTTAATCGCAGCGCATTCGCGCAGAGCGTCGCTAGACGCGACTTGGGGCGATAGCCCCTGCATCAAAACCCGCGCTGTTACCCGTCATGATTGTTAATACTCGGTCTATAAAGTCTGTCACTACAAACAAAAATAATTCTCCTAGTGGATTACGTTTAACAGTGACAGTTTTAATGTTTCCTTCAATTTCTCGGCTTTTCCAGAATTTGTAGATTCGCTTATTTATTTTTAATCGGTTGCCATCTAAAAACTTATAACCAGCTTGCTTTAGCGTGAAAGATTTATACTTGATTCTTTTTCTAAAATTTGGCGGTTTTACTCCTTTCTTATGGTGCTTGAAGAATAGCTGGTACGCCCTATCTATCCGCTGCACGATATCTTGTACGGCTTGAGAGCCTACCAATTGCCAGTACTCATTTTTATTTCTGAGCTTGGCTATATGCTTCATTAACTTATTCTTGCTCAAGTGCTTGCCAAATAAGCTGTAGTAGCTTCTATGCAAAGCAATGCAGTGGTTAAATATATTCCCCGCTGCATTTATCGTGCGTATAAGATGCCTGTTTCGCTTATGTTGGTAGAGCTTGAATTTATAAGTCTTCATGTGTCTATTGTACAATATTATAGACACCAATTAAATACGACATGGGACAAGAATATCGTCATAAAAATACTTCAGTCACATTAATCAACTACCACTTTGTCTGGTGTCCGAGAAGACGCAGAAAAGTATTGAAAGGATTAATCGAACAGCGACTAAAAGTTTTGATACACGAAGCTTGTCAAGACAGCGACTTAATTGTAGTAGCTTTAGAAGTGATGCCCGACCACGTTCATGCTTTCCTCAATTGTCCGCCTACAATTTCACCGTCTCAAGTGATGCACAAAGTCAAAGGCTATACTGCTAGATATTTGCGACAAGAATTTACCGAGCTGCTAAAAATGCCCTCAATGTGGACTAGGAGCTATTTCTGTTCGACCGCTGGGAACGTCTCATCGGCTACGGTCGAAAGATATATTGCTCAACAAAAAACTCGTGGATAGACCATCCCACGCCTAAAGGACGCTTCGCTCGTGGGCTTTCATTTGCTGTAATTCATATTGAGAATTATCCAACTCAAAATTAGGAAGCTGTCGAGAGCGATTCATTTGTTCGATTAATTTTGGATCTATCTGAAGTAAATCATTGCTGCGATAGCGTTCTGGATGAGTAAATAGCTCTATTTCTCGTTCAAAATCTTCTCTACCCGCCTGGAAAAATCGATCGGATTGGGTTGGTGTAAATAATCCATCGATCACATCAAAATAAACTTGTGCTTTTGCCGTAGTAATAGCAGCAAGCATGACCGCGATCGCCAATAATAAAGAATTGAAGCAGTTAAAAACGAAACCTGAAGTGTTAGTTTTCATTTTGCCCTCCCTTAAACAGGATAGCTGAACTACTTTTATTGTAGAAAATATTTATTTGTAGCGCTTCTTTGCATCCATTGATAGGCAACAATATTTAAAAGAATGCCAATGACAAGTAATAGCACCATCAGGACAATTTGATACCAAGCAATAGGATCGACGATTAAATCGGCAACCAAATGAATAAAATTTAGAGTTGTGTATACCAACGTCAACCCAAAATGCAACCTTCGATAGCGTTTAAAACTATAAACAGCCGTAGTCATAATCGCTAGCATAGGGATGTTAAAAAAGCATAACATTCCCCACAAAATAGGCTTTATCTCTGCCATATTTGCCGTTTCTTGATGACGATGAGCCATCATCGCCACATCGATACCATGAAACAAAGGCATCAAAGCTAATTGAGTATGAAATAGTATTCCCAAAAGAAACACCGTCCACAAAGCAATGATTTTTTCTTGATAGTTCAGAGAATTGATTCTTGCCATTTCAAAACCTCCAATGATTGACCACTAAATTTCAGCCACATCCAGTAATTCGTTGGCTGGCGAGGTTTTATTGCCTTGAACTACCATAACCGAACAGGGGGCATGATGAATCACGTAATTGCTAACGCTGCCTAAGAGTATTTCTGATATGTTTCGATGTCCTCTACGACCAATAACAATTAAATCTGCACCCCATTCCTTGGCGCGATCGCCGATGCCCAAATTACAGTTGCCTATCCGACATTCATATTTATAAGCAAGATTTTTACGTTTTTGAGCTTTTTTGGTCAGAGTTTCCAGCCAGTCTTGACTAGTTTCGACTTCTTTTTGCAGGCGCTGACGACTCCAATCATAGCTAGTCGTTGCTAGAGGAAGATCTTGTCCGATAGGCTGAGCGCCCGATAGATTAATATCGTATAAAGTACCAAAACCAATCCAAGGAGATACATCCTGCATCTGCCAATCAATGAAATGCAGCAGCAATACTTCACTCGTTTTTGGTTGAGCTACAGATAAAGCAAAATCTAAAACTGACGCTGCTTCTAGAGAAAGATCTAACGCTACTAAAATTTTTTTAAACATATTAATTTTCTTTTGATGTTAGAAGTTACGCAACGCGAAGCTGCATTTAATTAGCCAGAATTTGCGATTAACGACTAACCACTAACTGAGAACTGCGAATTGATTCACCTGTTAACAATTCCGTTACATCCATGCCATTGCCAATTACGCCTGGAACGCTAGGGTAACCAGCAGTCGCACCTACTAGAAATAGATTAGCTAATTCGGTTTTATAACCCAGACGATTTAAACCAATTTGTTGAGGAATCAGTTTAGCACCATACATATTACCTTCAGGCTGTCCGAGATAAAATTCACTAGTAGTTGGTGTACCATAAATTTTCAGCCGAATATGCCGATCTAGATCGGGAATTAGATCGCGAACGCTGTTCATTAATTCTTGATACACGGCTCGTTTTTGAGCTTTATAGGCTGGTAAATCTGTTTGGTGGAGTTTTTTGAATGGTTCATAAGGACAGACGGTAGTAATTTCTAAAACATGATTCCCCTCAGGTGCCATTCCTGGTTGATTAGACTTTAATGTGGGACAAGATAAGAAGATCCAAGGATGTGACAAATTTGCTCGAAGCTGCTGTTGATAAGCTTGATTCAGATTGCCGTCGGGATAGTACCAGATATTCCAGTTGCCGATACCGTAGTCATGAGGATCGAATTGTGAATCAAGACCAAGATAAATATTAAACGCACTAGCAGAGTATTCGTAATCAGTCAGGCGATGATGTTCCTGTTTGCTTAAAGCTAGAGAATTATGCATCAATTTGACCGTTAGTTTGGGATCGAGATCACTGATATAAGCGTTGTCTGCTTGATAGGTTTCGCTTCCTGCGGTTACGCTTACTACTTGATGATTTTCAACTTCAATGTGCTGTACTGGAGTAGAAAATTTAACTATCCCACCGCCTTCGATGATGACAGAGACAATACTATCAACTAAGTGTTTAAAATGATGCTGAGGATAATAAGCACCCTCTGAATAGTCCCAAACCAGAGATGTATGGGTGATTAAAGCAATTTCTGCGGGTGGTAAACCATAATCGCCACTTTGTCCTGCTAATAGTGCCTGTAGCTTGGGTGATAATCCTGTGTGATCGTAAAGATCTTGTAGCGTCCAGTTTCGTCTGGTAAATAGATGCCAATATTTCGGCAAAGATAACCAATCAGACCAATCTAAATCATACCAACGAACCTGTTGAGTTAACTGTCTTAGTTCTCGATGTAGCTGCTTGATTTCGTCACAGTAAAGATTAATCCCCCTGGTTTCTTCGGGAAAAGTTGCTATGAGGCGAGCGCGTAATTTTTCCCAATTTAGAGGGATTCGAAAATCAACCTCTGGAGTAATCACCCTATCGATACAGTCTGGATCGAGGGAATTAAATGGAACATCACGATCGATATAGTTCAAAAATTGTTTGACTGCTTGTCCGTCACCACCTTGATAAATATAGTGAACATCGGCACAGAAACTATAGTCACCATAGCTAAAAGTATGGCAACAACCTCCAGGTAGATAGTGCTGTTCTAATACCGCTACTCGATATCCCTGGCGAGTCAAACAAGCTGCTGCTGAAAGCCCTCCCAGCCCTGCACCCAAAATTACATAATCAAAATTTCTCATTTTTTTTTCCCTGTAATGACATCTGCTTTGCTCAAGTAGTCAGTAGCAAGTAAGATATTGTCAGGTTTTCAAATCAAACCAAAGCTAGACTTATTACTCATTATTTGCTCCGCTTATCCGTGATAGACTCATTACTCGCTACTCCTGAAGCCCACGCCTACTAACAATCATCATTTCTCATGCTTCCATCGGGCATAATCGTCCTACAAAACTTAGCACCACTCAAATTTGCACCCTCAAGGTTGGCATTATTTAAATTAGCTTTTCGTAAATTTGCCCATACTAAATGAGCGCGTTCTAAATTGGCTTGACTCAAATTAGCTCCATGCAAATTGGCATGATTGAGAGTAGTATTGCTTAAGTTGGCTTTTTCTAAATTCGCCTCAATTAAACTAGCCCTATATAAATGTGCTTGCTGTAGATTTGCAGCATAAAGCAGCGCTTGGTTCAAAAAAGCGCGGTCAAGGTTAGCTTTAGTCAAAATAGCTCGATTAAGATAAGCATTGCTAAGATTGATATCTGCCAACTGCGCTTTATGTAGACATACATTTAATAATTGCGATCGCGAAAAATCTCTTTGACCCGATTTATATGCTGCTTTGATTTTCTTGGCTGTCATTGAAGTCTGTTTTCCAGATTGGAGTTCATTTAGGACTACTAACACTTGCGCCATGAGTTTTAACCTCACTAATTAACACTATTTGGACAAGTTTTATATTTCTATATTTTGCTTTTCTTACCTAGATTGAAAAATAACTTAGTTGAATAATATTGTTGCCTCCTAATCTTCTGACCATACATCTTTGGCTAAAAGATCGCAGATATGATCTCGCAATAGATAATCATTTCTTTCCAACTCACATTCAAGGCAAATCCATTCTCTTGGTGGAATAAACTGACAAAGAACATAGATTGGCTGGTGGCAATTGACTTTGCCTGTTTCAACCAGCTGGCGAGCTTCATCTTTAATTTCACCGATAGAATAACCGACTTTGGCAAGCATTATGTACCTCACTGGTTAATTCGAGCTTAAATTGAAGATAGTATTAAAGCTTGAAGAACTTGTGAGGATTTTTTCAGAACTAACGACTAACCCATTGCAAAGCTTTGTCTGTTTCATCGAAAGTAAAGTGTTTGACTTCAACCCCTGAAAATAAGCTATTGCCCACGGCTGCTAAACCTTCTAGCCATCGGCAATCGCTCACAATCGCTTCTTTGTCAAAATCTTGAAAGTGCTGTAAGCTAAATTTGACGTCTTGAATCAAAGCTCCTAAAGACATTCCCGACCAATTATTATGTACTTCAACATAGATCCTCAACTTCTCTCCCTGCTTTAACCTGGTTTCGATCGATTTAGCGATGCGTTCCATATCTTCGGCATTAATCCAGCCATCAATGTCTAGAGCAACTATCCGATCTGGTTGGTGAGGAATAAGTTTGATACTCATAAGTAATTCTCCTGGTTTTTAGTACGCTATATTTAGGCATAAATTAGGCATAAACTGTCGCTTTAAGATTTTCAGTTGCAGTTGATTCTTTGGCAACAGGAGTTTGAACCAATAATACTGAGCAGGGAGCATGATGAACGACATAGTTACTGACACTACCTAGAAGCATTTCTTGGAACCCTGAATGTCCCCGTCTACCAATGACAACCAGATCGGCATGACAAGATTGAGCGAAATCGCAGATCGTCGAACTAGGAACGCCAGTAATTTGACTAAACTCAATTTGCACCCCAGATGCCAGGGCTTTTTTGCTGTAAAATCGCAGTAATTCTTGGCCTTTTTGGCTAAATACCTTCCATTCTAGAGCAGCTACTTCGTTGACTCGGCGCATTATTGGGGGCGTGACATGAAGACAGCGATCTTTGGGTTGCACAAAGTAAGAAGAACTTATCGGACTGCCTGATTCTTCGGCGGACAATACGTGGAGTAAGATTAGGTTGGCTGAGACAGCTTTGGCTAAAGCTAGGGCTTGGTCGAATACTTGTCGACTCACTGCTGAACGGTCAATTGCGACTAATATTCGAGTCAACATTTTATTACTCCTTTTGGTTTTTAGTGGTTAATTTGGCTGTTATACTATTGAGCAAAATTAATCAGATATTTAGTCGTGGATCGATCCGTCTGAGATCTTGCTGTATAAGAGTCCCCGTGCATGATTTGCGTCGCGAAGCGAGTCCCAAAGGATGCCGCTAGACTTATTGCACTCTTTTGATATTTATCTCTTCAACTAATGCGCGAGAATTGATATTAACTGTAAGTTCTTGCTGATTAACGGTTTTTTCGGCTTCAGCAAATGTTTGCTCTGGTTGAGAATCTATGCCAGAACGGACGATGAAGACTGAACAGGGTGCATGATGGGTTACGTAATTACTGACGCTGCCCAGGAACATTTCTTTTAAGCCTTTTAGTCCACGACTACCGACTACAATTAGATCGGCTGACCAATTGTTGGCGAGTTCGCAAATCATTTGTCCTGTATTTCCACTCAATTGAGTATATTCTGTGTCTACTCCCGCTGCTGTGGCTTCTTGAGTTAGGTTATGGAGCAAATTTAACCCTCGTTGTCTATACTCTGCCAATTGTTTTTGATATGCGTCGTATTCATGGTTGTCCACGATTGGATAATAGGTATAGGTGGGTAATATGGGATAGTCCGCTTCCGTGTTGGACATGACATGAAGCAGCATTAAGGTAGCGCCAGTAGTTTGGGCTAAAGATACTGCTGCGTCAAAGATAGGTATATTGTTTTCCGCATTTGCTACTGCTACTAAAATTTTGTTAATCATTAGAAATACCTCTTTTAATCAAGTCACTGAGGAGTCGGGAGTTAGGTTTGAATTAAATTGGTCTGAGATATTGAAGCCTTATAGCACTCCAAGCAAAGATTAAGACACGTCGCTCAAAAGCTAATAGCTCGTTTTATAACTAACGTCCTAATCTATAGTTCACTGGCTATAGTTGTTGCCCGCGCGATCGCAGGGTGCGTAAAATCTTCGACCTCATTGCTTATCTAACTTCGACCTCATTGCTTAGATAGGATTAGTAATATTTAAAGGTTAATAGTTCAGTTGTAAATAATTAATTTGAGGAACTTGTGAGGATATTTAGTAGCTTTTAGCGCTATCTTATGACAATAGTTGGTTTATCTTAACTACGTAGGTTCTAGTTTAAGCTAATAGCTATTAGCTTTTAGCTAATTTCTCAACCACTACACCAATTGTCGTATTCTCCTTCCCAATCCACAATTTCCCATTCTTTTTCTATTGATTGATCTAGGGGCAATTCGGATGTTCGCTCAGAGATAAATTTGGCTTTGTTTGAAGTTAAGCAATTGGTTTTGGTGATGATGTCGGTTATGGAGACAACGCCAAGTAGTTTGTCTTTGATTACAGGCGCAATGCGAATTTTAGCTTGAGCAAATAAGTTAGCAATGTGTTCTACAGCCAAGTCGGGGTTGACCACAATACAGGGTTTGGTCATAATTTGGCAAACATAAGTTGTGGCTGGATCTTGGGCATTGGCGATCGCCTGTGAAATGTCCGTTGCCGTGACGATGCCATAAGCATCTTGCTCTGAGGCGCGATCAACAATTAAAGTCTTGACATGTTGCTGCTTCATGACTTTAGCAGCTTGGGTAATCGTCGCTAAACTATCAATAGTGACGACGTTGCGAGTCATAATATCTGCTGCTTTCATGGGTGTCTCTTGCGCCTATTTCTTGTCTGTAAGTTAGTAATTCAGACCAATATTCGTCAAAAAGATTACTTTTTATGTTTCTAACTCTTTGGTCAATAGATGCCTCTATAGAATCATCGTCAGCGACTGCCGGGAAAGCTAATTTTTGGGCAAAGGACTCTTCGTAATCGGCTTTTGGCAATATCATGTAATCATTTTTGGTTTGAATATTTGACCACATTTTACTTAACTCAATTATTTATTTGCTATAGTGAATGCCACGATACACTAATTCAGTATGACGTGGGGGAAGACGGTGCTGCTCTCTCATGCGATGTATTTTCCAAGGCACACCGCGATATTTACCACCTACCTCACCTTCAACTACTTGCCATTCAACATAAGGATCCTGATAATCTTGACCGTGAAAATGTAGTTTCATAATTACTTTCCTCCGAATTCAATAGATAAGCAAGAGCTTAGTAATCTCGTTGATACAGAGCGAAAAAAAGACTTTCTTGATTCTCTCTATACTTCAAGATAGATAAATAAATTGAAGAAATTGTGAGGAAGTAGCAGTGACTGTGCTTTTGGGTTGAGTAGAATACACAAGTTTAATCTGAAAAGCTAAGAGCTAATAGCTAAAAAGCGAAGCAGCGCGGTGGACAGGTTCACGGTCAAGCCCGTGCATGATTCCCGTGCATGGTATATCCGTAGGTGTCTATAGCGGATACACCTTCGGATAAGCGCCTGGGGGCGCGTCCCGCACCAACGCCCTGGCATAAAGCGATATGCGAAGCGGTGACGCGACGTAAGGAGGACGCGACGTAAGGAGCTAATCATGCACGGGCTAATCCTTTAGGAATCCTTTAGGACTGCTTCAAGAACTAATCAATCAACAACGTAGTCTATCAAGCCAGGAAAACTGCTTGTATATTAAGCTAATTGCCGATTTAAAACTATCAGAAAAATTTTTAAATGATATCATCCGATGATGATCGCTTCAAGGGTTAAAAGAAGCTAACTGTGTTGCTTGTTGAGATGACTCAGAATTTAGCTTGGCAGTTTCGCGCAGCACTAAAACCGAGCATGGGGCATGGTGGGTTACATAATTACTCACGCTGCCCAGAAATATTTCCTTGACACCAGTTAGACCTCTACTACCGATTACAATTAGATCTGCTGACCATGTTTTAGCCAAGTCACAAATAGTACGTCGAGGATCTCCAAAGTCTTGAGTAAATTCAGCATTGACTCCTGTTGTTGCTGCTTCTTTGACAAGCGATCGCAGTGTTTCTAATCTTCTTTGTTTAAATTTTTCCCATTGTTCTTGATAAATTGTCCAAAGAGAGTCATTCATCGGTTCGGATTTAAAACCAGAATAGATAAAGGGATTAGGATAATTATTGGGCTCGGGTGAAATAATGTGTAACAACATCAATTTAGCTCCAGTTGATTGTGCCAGAGATAAAGCGGTGTTGAAGGCACTGTTATTTATTTCTGAAAGATCTATTGCCACTAATATTTTGTCAAACATAAGCTAGATTCCACATTTTAAGCTTTAATCCGCGATCGCTAAAATTATCAACGCCCATGATCTAAGAAGTTTCCATTCTTTAATCAAATTTTGAGCAGTCCATTGTCGCCCACACAAAGCATATCTTCAAATAAACGATCCATTTGCTTTCTCATGGTGCTCAGTTCATGAAATAGTTGCCATTTGCTGAGTGTCATAATTAACCTCTATGTTTGTCTATTTGATAGCTTTGCAGCTTTGACTTTAAACTATAAAAATATTTTGAAGATATTGTGAAGGTTAGTGGACTAGTATCGCTACGCCGAAGTCAGCCCTAAAGTACGACGCGGAGGACGCGAAGCTTATACTAAAGCCCGTGCATGATTCACGGATAAACCGCACTCCGCCCTTCGGTCACATTTGCCCTAAAGGATTCCCTTCGGTCTCGAAGCTTATCATGCACGGACTCGCTTCGCGTCCTAAAGGATTCCCGTGCATGGTATATCCGTAGGTGTATCCTTTAGGACACCTTCGGATAAGCTAGCGCGTCACGCGAAGCTAAGGCGCGTTTTGGGTCAGAAGATTCTGTCCCAAAAGCCGCCGCTAGTCATGCACGGGCTAGTCTATTACGGATTCCTAAAGGATTAGCCCGTGCATGATTAGCCCGTGCATGATTAGCTCCTTACGTCGCGTCCTCCTTACGTCGCCTCACCGTTTCGCATATCCTTTAGGGCATAAAGTCAGAAGTCAGAAGTATTTAATTGCCGGGCTTCTGGGATTTACTAATGGTAGATTTATTTACGCCCACGTCTATTAGTTGTTAGTGGTTTATTTGTTATACATCTCTCAAAAGTAATAAGAGACTTAGTATTAGCACTTCTAGGCTAAAATGCTGGGCTGATTCCCCGAAGCTTGGCGAGCGACCCCCTAAAGGGTGAGGGGGCCCAAATTAATTTTCAATACCCAACTAATTAATCTGGATGCGCTCTTTTGGTTGGGTTTTACGCTTTGTTCTACCCAACTAAGCCTTTTAATTGTTGGGTTTCGTACCTCAACCCCTACAACGTTTTTTTATCTTTCTAGCTAGTTGTTAATGGTTTATTTGTTAGTAGAATGTTCCTACTCCGATAAACCATTTAACATTGATTTCTACATAGTTTAGGTTAAGAGTCGGCGTTACACCATCTTCCGCGATTATTTAATAAATGATGCGTAATTATCAACAGACATTTTTGATTTTGCAGAAATCATTACCGCAAAGTATTCAGGGGGAATATTTTGAAACAAGTTTTCCAACTCATCCTTAGATAACGCTTTTGTACCCCAGTAGTCGTGAGAAACTTTTTGCGAATCGAAATAATGCCCAGAGTTTTCTTTCAGAACTTGCTCCACAAAGACACCATAAAAAGTATATTCGGAAAAATACCAGCAGTTTGGAATAGATTCAATCCAAGATTTATCAGTCAATTGCTCGACGTATTCGTGCAGCTGTAAAACAGTATCTCGTTTCCAGGTAATAAAGTTACCTATATAATTGGTCACAAAATCTTGGTTGCTAAAACCCACAAATGGAGGCAAGTCTAATAATCAATGTGCTGTATTAGACCATTTATATTGATCTGAAATTCCTTCTGATTGCCACTCTGATACAGGAACAGTCTCTCTAAACAGCCTGACTTTTCCATCTTTAACAAATTGATTATGATCGAAAGGACGAATAAAAGTAACGTCAGAATCAACAAAAATGAAAACATCTTGCTGAATCCAGTTAGCAATTTCTAATTTAACAATTTGCTGAATCAACCAGTTTCGGATGGGTAGCGTTTTCATGCTAAACCAACCATTTTGCAGCAAAGGAATTTTTTGAATCCACCAAGGAAGAACAGATTCAACCGTTAAAACCGTTCTATTTGAAGCTTCAAGTTGTTGAAACAATTTATAATCTTTTCGGTCTACGATTATATAGTGATGTATTGGAAAACAAGCAAATTTGTCAATGCTTTCAGCTAAGAGGCGGCATCTTTCAAAGTCTGGCTTAAAACTAGGAGTAATTATGCAGAATTTTAGTGGCGTCATAAAAAAGTAATCTAAAATACATGAAAAGGTTGATGTTTTTTGACGGATTTTAAGATACCTGATAATAACACAAACAATATTTTGTTTGATTAAATCTGTATAAATTTTTAGTCAGTAAATATAAATTAGGCGTTACTAGTTTTAGTCTTGTTAAATTTTTATTTTACAACTATACTACATAAAGCAAAATAATAATGTGCATAATGATTATGTTCGTAGCTAATAGCTATTAGCGATTACTATTGTACTAACATTGTGCATTGCTAACGAAAAGATTAACGCAACCATGACTTACTGGCATAGCAAAATTGTAGCGTCAGTATGCACCATGCAGGGTATAACCACGATCGCGGTAAAGCTAAGAGAAACATCACGAAGATCATAGGGCGAACAGCCCTTACTGCTGACTCTATAAAGGTTGTTGTATTGCTTGCCTGAGTTCCATGCGGGTTTTATCTTCGAGAAATTGTTGTTGTAAAATTTGCCATTCCAACCATTTTTGAGATCGAGCTTGGCGAAGTATTTCTGCTAGTTCGGGCATTTGCTCAGCGATCGCCGATTGGAAAATTTTTTCCAGTACTTGCCTTAAAACATAACAATCTTGGATGTGACCGAGAACTTCTTGAATCTTTTCTATTTGCTCAAGATAGTAACCATAAGTCTCATCATAGAATTGAGAAAATAACTCTAGGTTATAGCGAGTTCTTTTTGCTTCTTTACGCAGATCGTGCAGAATAGATTCTTCTCGTTCTAATAGTTGCTCAACTGCTTCAACGTTCGACATCTCAGGCAATTGAATTTGACCATTTTCTAGTTCTACTCCTACTAGCCAACCAGGATGCAGTAATAGTTGACTAATCTGGGGTAAAAGTAAATCTGGCAACGCGGGATAAATAGACAAGTTACTTATTGACTTATATTGTGGCTGTTTTAGCCAATTTTGTAGTCCTTGTTGAAGATTGAGATAAAGTTTGCTGTTGAGAGTTTTGCGAACCTGTTTGAGTGCTTCTTTACGTTGCTTCTTCAGGGATTTTAAAACCTTATCTAAGCTCTTTTGTTCGGCTGTTGTTAATAGCGGTCGATAATCATCTTTTAAAATAGCCAACAAAACATCTAAATCTCGCAAATTTCCCAAGGAATGACCGATTTTAGCAATATTTTTGTCCGTTACTGTCTTGGGTAAATCCAAAGCAACTGCAAAACCAGAGATTGCGCTACGTAAGCGTCGCATTCCAACTCGCATTTGATGTAGGTCTTCTGGATCTTGATCTTGAAGTACTCCAGCTTCATATTTAAATGTTTTACGGGTGTGTTTGGCGATCGCTATATTTGCCCATTCTTTTAAAGTAACCGCGTTATTTTTGTCGCTCATTTCTAATATTCGTCTATTCCTCAGGCGTAAAGTTGCTCTTGTCTAAAGATTCTTGCTTAGATTGCTTAAGCTGTTTCCAAAACTTTTTGATTTCATCGTAAGTATCTTTGCAGCTCATTTTACCATTAGCTTCTAAACCGCAGAAATAAGATACTTTTTGGGCAAACTGTTGCAAATTGGCATTGAAAGCCAGATTTCCTGGGGTAAATTCACCTCGATATTTACCAATGGGATATAAAAAGTTTTCTTTGGCGGCTTTGTCTTTACTGAACTTGTTAAATTCTTCTGTAATTGTTTGTTCTTCACCCTAAATTAACTATAGACAAATAACTTCTTTACTACCAAAATGTTAAGCTCTCAACATCCAAGTGCAGCAATTTTTCTAGTACCTAAGTCGATCTTGGAGCGAAAACTTACAAAAGTTATGATTAGTAAATATAACTGAAAATTCGAGCAAAACTACTTAACTCAAACTCTACACTTAACAGATGTGGCGGTTTTACTGTTGCGGGTAGTTGGACTATCGAGTTTAATTTTTGCTTAAATGCTTGCTAAAAATAATTAGGCGAAATATGAGCTTTTAACAACAACGCTCAAGCTATAATCACCAAGAGATTTCCTTTTATTAATTAGTTTAAACTAGAGCTTTACTGTTTAATATTACAGTAAATTAACTCCCTTATTTCTATTTAAGGAAATATTAGTTTTTTAGTTGAGCGCTATTGTTATTGAACGAGACAGATATAAAATAAAACAGATTTTTTACTCTCCTTAATTCAATGTGGATAAACCTGCTATTTCTGTCAGGGAAGCCTTTTGAACTTCAATTATTAATATATCATTGTTAAAGTTTGAAAATAGAATATGATACATAAATTTACTTGGAAACTAGATTTTAAACCTAAGTTTTTAGACAACTTATAAGATTACTAAAAAAGTGTCTTCTAAAGGATATGCCCGTGCATGATTCCCTAAAGTACTAGCCCGTGCATGATTCCCTAAAGGATACCGCTTCGCGTCCTAAAGGATTCCCGTGCATGGTATATCCGTAGGTGTATCCGCTATAGACACCTTCGGATAAGCTAGCGCGTCACACGTAGTTAGTCCTAAAGGATATGCCCGTGCATGATTCACGCATAAACCGCACTCCGCCCTTCGGTCTCGAAGCTTATCCTTTAGGGCATATCGCACAGATAAACGCACTCTATAGCGGATGATTTATCTGTTTACCGACTAATTCTTGGTTTTGCTCGCTCGATGATAGTTAAGCTCGCTAAATTTGACTATTTATCTCTCCAGCTAATGCGCGAAAATTGGTATGATTATTGAGAAAATTTTCTTTTCATCGGTACAAAATAAACAGGAATAGTTCTCTCTTCAATTATCTTGTCCTCTGTTTTGCTCAGCACCAATATTTCCTGATGCCACGTACCTACAGGAATAACCATCTTAGCGTTTAGTGCCAATTGGTCGAGCGGGTTTTGAGGTACGTATTCTGGAGCAGCAGTCACAATGATTGCATCGTAGGGAGCGTGTTCTATCCAGCCTTGATATCCATCATCAGTTTTTACTTCAATGTTATCGTAACCTAATTGACTAAGGGTTTGACGAGCTTTTTGAGCTAATTCGGGAATAAGTTCGATGGAATAGACTTGTTTAGCTATCTCTCCTAGTATTGCTGCTTGATATCCACAGCCAGTTCCAATTTCTAGCACTGTATCTTCAGGAGAAATTTGGGCAACTTCGGTCATGTATGCAACGATATAAGGTTGAGAAATAGTCTGATTATAACCAATCGATAAAGGGCGATCGCCATAAGCTAAATCCCTGTACGATGAGTCAACAAATTGGTGGCGCGGCACTTTAGACATCGCGGCTAAGACTCGTTTATCTTTAATGTTGCGATCGCGAATTTGATATTGCACCATTTGCTGACGCTGAAGCTCAAGCAAAGAAGGCTCACCATGGATAAATTCGTCATTCGTCATGATTTTTACCTCCGTATTTTGAGTATTTGAGTAATTATCTGGAAACTGTGGCAATCTGGAGCTGTTAAACCTGTAGAATTAATGCAATCTTTAATCAATTTACACTTATAATTTTAGATCGATAATCTGAGAAAGTTGTGGCAGTCTAGTAGCCGTTTGCAACTAACTATTTTTGTTTGTACTTGCCATGAATAGCAATTTGATTAATTTAATATCTCAAGCAGAAATTGCCAATGCTGTCAGGCGGTTGGGACTTGAACTAGAGAGAGATTATCAAGATCGCTCATTAGTGTTGATCGGTATTCTTAAAGGCTCTTTTATTTTTCTTGCCGATTTAGCGAGAGAGATTAATCTGACTGACACTAATATAGAATTTCTGCGATTGTCTAGTTACGGATCGTCAATGGTAAGTTCTGGTAGAGCAAAAATAACCATGAGTCCATCACCAAAAGCGATCGCTGGTAAAAATGTTGTTTTAGTCGAAGATATTGTTGATACTGGCATCACCACGAATACGGCACTGCAATATTTACAAAACTTTCAGCCTGCTTCTTTAAGATTGTGCGCCTTATTGGATAAACCCTCACGTCGCCAAGTATCAGTCAAGATTGATTATTTAGGTTTTAAGGTAGAAGATTTGTTTATTGTGGGTTATGGGATTGACTTCAATCAAAAATACCGACAGCTGCCCGATATTTATTATTTAGAAGAACATCCAAGCAATAACTTAGAGAGTCCGAACAACCCTATCGATTGAGAAGTATCGGTCAATCATTAACTTTAATTCAAGCTTAAAGCTTATAGCCTAGAACTATTAATATCGTTCTGAAATATACTAATACTGTTAACGTTCTGAATTTAATCAAATACAAGTAGCTAAAATTACTGGCTGAGGAATTTGATTTTAAGATCGATATTGGTGACACTAATTTTGATATGCCGCGAAAAGTTATTCTTGCTTCCGATGCCCAAATTGTAGTCGATGCTGGTGCTGCCGTAGCTAATCGAGGAGGTAATGCGGTTGATGCAGCGATCGCTGCAACTCTTAGTTCTATGTGTACCAACTTGGGAATTGTCGCCCCAGGTGCCAGCGGTTTTATTACCATTTGGCGCGAGGGGGAGAACCCGATTGTCATTGATGCCTATGCAGAGATGCCTGGAAGAGGATTAGATTCAATCAAGTTTGGCAGTGGCATGAAAGAAGCCTTTTTTAATTATGGTGGCGGTACGAAGACAATGGTAGGCTATGGTTCGGTGGCTACCCCTGGAATGTTTGCGGGATTAGGTTTGGCGGCAGAAAAATATGGTAATCTTCCTTGGTCAGAAATAGTTGCTCCAGCACAACAACAGGTAAAAGAAGGCTTTCCTCTCTCTGGAGTGGCTGCCGAATATTTTGCCTATACCCATCAGGTTATTTTTGGTTGGCATCCCGATAGTTATCGAGCTACTCATAAAGCCGATGGCAGTCATTTACAGTTAGAAGATCGAGTTTTTATCGCCGAACTGACTCAAAGTTTACAGCTTATTGCCGATCGCGGCGTAGATGTTTTGTATCGTGGCGAGTTAGGCGAGAAAATTACCGCCGAAATTCAGGCTAATCAGGGATTGCTCACCGCTGAAGATTTGGCTCACTATCGAGCCATAGAGCGATCGCCAATTATGCTCGATTTCGGAGATTGGCAAATTGCGACTAATCCTTCCCCCGCTGTTGGTGGAATTGGTTTGGCAGCAATGCTATTGTTAATCGACAAGCGATCGCTACACGAATGGAATGCAGCTACGGTTAGAGAAATAGCCGAGATCCAACAGGCAGTATTGCAGTATCGCAGCAACTATTTAGAAGGAGCAAGCGAGTCAGTTATCGATAGAGAAGCAGCCCGTTTACTAGAATTGGCAGCTCAAAATGACTGGAAGCAGTTAAGTAAATCACCTTCAACAATCCACATTTCAGCCGTCGATAGTGATGGTTTAGCCTGTTCGATCTCCGCTTCCTCTGGATATGGTTCAGGGGTGATGGCTGGAGGTACGGGTTTATGGCTCAACAACTCTTTGGGGGAAATTGAGTTACATCCTCAAGGTTTACATGACTTGTCTCCAGGTACTCGTCTCACTTCTAATATGGCACCAACGATATGTCGGCACTCCGATGGCAGGGTACTGGCAATTGGCTCTCCTGGGGCATCCCGCATTACTACCGCGATCGCTCAAGTCTTATTTAATTTTATTAGTTTAGATATGTCTTTAGAACAGGCAATATTTCATCCTCGACTGCATTTTGAAGTTTTTGATGATACCTCGGCGCTAAAATCACTCGGTAGCGCAATCGCTTGCGAAACTGGAATTAATATAGATGAACTAAGCTTGAATAACCGCCAATTTGAGGGACTTTCTATGTATTTTGGCGGGGTGCAAGCTGCGCTGTATCATCCTACAGATGGTTTGTTTGCTGCTGCGGATCCGCGTCGTACTGGAGGTATTGCTTGGGGGGAAAATTAATTTGCCTAAGATTGACTGCTCACCGACTTAAAAGCTCATAGTTAAGAGCTAATAGCTCTTAAAAGTTTCTCAAGCAGAACAATGTGACTTGTGTGTTCTACTCAACCGAAAAGCGCAGTAAATAAATGATCGATCGAGATAAGGAGAGAACTTTCCAGGGTGCAAACGGAGTGGAATTGTATTATCAAAGTTGGCATCCTCCAGCCTCAGCACGAGCAGTTTTAGCCATAGTTCATGGACACGGTGGGCATAGTGGCATTTTTACCAGGATGGTTGAATATCTAACTGAGCGCGGTTATATCGTCTTCAGTTTCGATTTACGGGGACATGGGCGATCGCCTGGTCAACGAGGTTATATCAATAGTTGGGCAGAATATCGAGCCGATTTAATCGCCTTTTTAAAGCTAATCAAAACCGCAAAACCCAATCTTCCTTTATTTCTTGTCGGTCAAAGTATGGGTGGAACAATTGCTTTAGATTATGCTTTACGAGAATCAAACCAACTACAAGGATTAATTTTAATCTCCCCAGCTTTAGGATTAGGCATTTCTCCCTGGAAATTATTCATGGGTAGGATGCTATCTCGTGTTTGGCCCCATTTTGCTTTAAACGCAGGAATAGATATATCTGCGGCTTCTCGCGATCGCAAGATGATAGCTGCTAACGCTCAAGATCCTCTACGTCATGGTCAAGGTACTGCTAGATTAGCTACAGAATTGCTTGAGACTATTGATTGGGTTAACGCTCATGCTAACCAATTACAAGTTCCTTTATTAATGCTTCATGGTGAGGCAGATCGAGTCACTTTAGCCGAAAACAGTCAAATTTTCTGGGAACGTTCGACCATAACTGACAAAGAAATGCAAAAATATCCTGATAGCTATCACGAACTGCACAACGATCTTAACTACCAGGAAGTACTCGCAGATATGAATGATTGGCTTAAAAGACATTTGTAATTTAGGCGGTCAGAAGTATCAACTAATAACTAATAACTAACAATTAAAATATGCCTCGCGCCCAACCAAAACTAGATTTTATTCCTCCAGCTTTTAATCCTTTCATTCTACGTCTGGTTCATTGGTCACTACCGATTCTACAAAGGCTTCGCTTGCTAGCTTGGTTACCAGCAGGAATTAAAAACATTGAGATAGTTAATGGAGAAACTTTAGTCAAGCTTTACCATCAATTCCAGATTGGCAAAATTCGTTTAATCTTAGCCTTTCGACATTGCGAAGTTGACGATCCTCTTAGTGGGCTGCATCTTTTATCCCGTGGGATACCGAAAATTGCTCGTCAACAAGGCATTGCCTTACAATTTCCCATTCATAGCCATTTTATGTATGACAGAGGCATGACTATTTGGGCTGGTGATTGGCTGGGTTGGTTGTTTGCCCAGATGGGAGGCGTTCCCGTACATCGTGGTAAAACGATCGACTGGCAGGCAATTAAGCAGATAAGAGAATTATTGCTTAATGGTAAGTTTCCTCTGGTAGTTGCTCCTGAAGGTGCTACTAATGGTCATAGTGAAATTGTCAGTCCCCTCGAACCTGGTGTAGCTCAATTAGCATTTTGGTGTGCCGAAGATTTAGCCAAAGCCAACCGAATCGAAAGAGTTGTCGTTGTGCCAATTAATATTCAGTATCATTATCTTAATCCTCAGTGGTCAAAGCTCGATCGCCTGTTAAGTCAGCTAGAAGCAGATTGCGGTTTAGCCAAACAAGCAATAGATAATGCCAACACCAAAAAAGGCGAAGAATTCTATTACTCGCGTTTAATCAGATTAGGAGAATATCTGCTTTCAGAAATGGAACAATTTTATCGTTGTTTTTATCATTGCCACTTACCAGATATATCTCAAGATTCAATTAGTTCAGCCGAAAATCTTACCGATAGACTACAAAAGTTATTAGATGTATCTTTACAAGCGGGAGAATCATATTTTGGTCTGAAAAAAGCAGGGAACATTATTGAACGCTGTCGTCGTCTAGAGGAGGCTGGTTGGAATTTCATTTATCGCCAAGATCGCACCAAATTTAACAATTTATCTCCTCTCAAGCGCGGGTTAGCCGATTGGATTGCAGCAGAAGCAGATTTACGGATGCTGCATATGCGTTTGGCAGAAAGCTTTGTAGCTGTGACAGGTACTTATGTTCGAGAAAAACCTAGTTTTGAGAGATTTGCCGAAACAACCCTGATTTTATTTGATGCCATCTCCAGAATTAAAGGGGTGAAAAATCCCCGTCGTCCTCGCTTGGGATGGCGCAAGTCAACCATAACTATTGGCAGACTAATTGAAGTAAGCGATCGCGCTTCAATCTACAGACAAAATCGTCAGGGTGCAAAACGGGCTGTTGCTCAATTAACCCAAGATATACATCGGGCTTTGCAAAAAATGATTATTTAATCTGAGCATTAACTGTAACTGTGTTCTTTTTTTGAACTCGCCAGCCAGCCTGTGCGCCAACTTTCTTGGCTTTGATAAACATCCAACTACCTCGAACGTAAGAAGTTTCATCGTGATGACAATGAGGTTTAACGCCAATTAGCTGTTCTATTTCATCAGTTGTTAAGATCCAGTTGGCAGCTTCAGCTTTTTCCAGAACATACATATACCAAAGAGGATTTGCTGGTTGCTGCCCTAAAGCTATAGTGGTTTCTAACTTGACTAAAGAATCAGCTATTTTGGTTAGCAGTTGTAATAGTCCTTCATCTTGCTTAATCTGTGGTTGAGAAAATAATAATTGCGATTGTTCGGTTTCTTGGTGGGCTATTATTTCTGAATTGTCTGAAGTAGCTTCAATCGCTGAATCTGGTGGAAGTGAATCCTCATCTAACCAAGGATCGGGAGCAATCTCTTGTTTAAAAGTTGGTTCAAATTGATGATGTTCGATCCAAGTACGATTCAAATCCGCTGCTAAATTATGCAAATAGTTAGCAGTTTCGCGATCTTTTTCTGCCATCTGACTAGCGATTTGGTTCATGACTGTGACTAATTCTGGGCCAATTAAATCTTGATGTGCAGCCAGAATTTCTGGTTCTAAACCTTGACAACTCAGTAAAGCTTGTATCAGTTCGGCATAGGCATTGGTTTTGTCGTTGTTGTCTTTATTGAGAGGAACACTTTCTATCAAGATATGATGTAGTTTCCCTGCCCAATTATGTAGATACTTAGCTGCTTTAGTTTTTCCTTCCATAGCTAAGTGGCTGGCGACTTGTTCCATTACCTCGACCAATCCTAGATTGACCAATTCTTTATGTTGTCGCAACAGGATCCATTCCTCTCCTTTAGGACAGCTTAATAGTCCTTGAATCAAATCGAGATAAGCTTTTAGACTTGGTTTGTTCATTGCTTTAATTGCTGCTTAATAAAGTAATTTATTTAACCTATTTGACCGCGTTTGCAAGGCGTGGCATTCAAGCACCTGAAACGGTGGCTTATGAATTTAGATGACTTTTTGTATCGTAAAAGTTCTAGAGATGAACAATAAAGAATATATTAAAAGTAGTTAGCCTAACCTGACACTTGGATAACAATAGCCATCTCCAATCAATTTACATTCACATTCTTAAATCAATAATTTGAGGAAGTTGTGAAAGTCTAGTAGCTACCAATAACTAAACTACTAACGACTAACAACTAATTAAAGAATGAATGTAGAAACTTTATTACGACAATACGCTTTGGGCGATCGCACAACTGCGTACCCTAAGAATCGCGATTTTAGCAACGTCGAGTTGAACCAAGCCAACCTCATGGGCGCAATGCTAAGTGGTGCATTTTTAGCCTTAGCCAATTTTAAGCAAACAGACTTGAGTGGAGCAAATCTTTCTCAGGCAAATCTCTAAGCAGCTATTTTAGTTGAGGCAAATCTAAGTCGAAAAACTAACTTTGCAGCAACTGGAATTAGTCATTTCTGGTAATAAATAAGAGTGATTTGGAGTGAATCGGACAAGATGCGATTAATTGTCGCATTGATTTAAATAAAATTTTACCTAAAATTTGGGAGAAAAAACATGACTACTATGAATATACTAAAGAACAGACACTTTTGTATCTTTGACTATTTCTTAGATGGTGTTTTTCTAAAATGGGAAGAAATAGAAGGTAAATGTCCCATATTAGTAACTGGACAACAATGGAAGGTTAATCTAGAAGACGGAACAGAAGTTGTTGGCGAAATCATGGAAATTGTATCAATCAGTGAAAATGAATGCAGAATACTGCTCCGTTCTTGCTAAAAAAAATACTTTTTTTATCTTTTTTTAACGCGCGATCGCTTTAAAAACCAAATGCCAACTGAAGTAATTTTGGGGCAATTTGGTCTTTTTTTTTGAGTATTTTAGAGATAATTTATAAATTATTATATGTTCCAAGACAGCTAACTAATATAGACATTGACCAATATAAAAGCGAAATAGCACTCGTATTTTTTTTATAATAATTTTTGTATTAATATCACCAAAGTAAAAAGTAATTTACTAAAATATAAGCAGTTAAAGTTAATTTGTCCTGCCAAAGGTTGCTAAAAAAAATTCAAATTTATTAGTAACAAGCAAATAGCTTTTTTGTTGAAGATACATTAAACTTATTCGGTACACAATCAAATACGTACTTTAGTTGTTGTAGCAGCTATTAATTGAATTTGGGCTTTTTGTAGCTAGAAAGCAGAGAAAAACTCTGTCGTATCTACGCAACTAGTTGACTATTAGGGGAGGTAAATAAATATGCCCCAATTAGCACCATATATTTTTGAACTATTGCATCAACAAGGAGTACAGCACTCCTTTGGTATCCCAGGGGATTTCGCTTTAACCCTTTATGATGCTTTAGCCGAAAGTAAAATTGAACCTATCATCATGACTCATGAACCTGGTGCTGGTTTTGCAGCAGATGCCTATTCACGCATTCGAGGATTAGGTTTAGCTGTTGTTACCTATAGTGTTGGTGGTTTAAATATGGTTAATGCCGTAGCTGGAGCTTACGCTGAAAAATCACCTCTGATCGTTTTGAGTGGTAGTCCTGGTGTAAAAGAAAGACAAGAAAAAAATTTACTGCACCATAAAATAAAAACTTTTGATACACAAAAACAAATTTACGAAGAGATTACGCTTTATGCTGCAATCTTAGACAATCCCGTTACTGCCATAGAGCAAATTCATCGTGCCATAGATTACGCCATAACTTTTAAGCGCCCAGTATACTTGGAAATTCCCCGCGATATGGTCTACGCGGAAATTGAAAATGGAAAACATTTACCCCCACCCGTTAAGCAAACAGATCCTGAAGCTTTAATCGAGGCAGTGACTGAAAGCTTAGCTATGCTGCATCAAGCCAAATCACCAGTGCTTTTAGTAGGGGTAGAGTTACATCGTTTTGGCTTACAAGAAAAAGTATTATCCTTGGCAGAACGATTGGGCATCCCAGTCTGTTCGACTATGCTGGGAAAATCAGTGTTTCCTGAAAGCCATCCTCAGTATAGCGGTATCTATAACGGTGAGGCGGGAGATCCATATGTGCGTAACCTAGTAGAAGAATCAGACTGTTTGCTGATGCTTGGGGTGTTTATGAGTGATATTAATTTGGGTATGTTCAGCGCGCACCTAGAGCCAAAAAATACGGTTTATGTAACTTCTGAACATATTGCGCTCAAACATCATGAATATCCTAACGTGCTGTTTGAAGATTTTGTTACGACTTTGCAGAGCAGTAAAGATTTACCTCACTATGATTCATCCTCGATCGCACCAATGCAACCTAGAGTCGCTCCTGCTGATGGCGCTATTTCCATGAGTGGCGTACTATACGAACTCAATCAATTTATCGATCGCAATACTTTGTTGGTTACCGATGTAGGAGATACTCTATTTGCTGCTAATGATATCAAGATGCAGTCTGGGACATCATTTCTCTGCCCAGCTTTTTATGCCAGTATGGGTTTTGGTGTACCTGGAGTGATTGGGGCGCAATTAGCCGATCCCTTTCGTAGAGCGATCGCCTTAGTGGGAGACGGAGCATTTCAGATGACGGGAATGGAATTACTAACAGCCAAGCAATTAGGTTTGAATCCGATAGTCATTGTAATTAATAATGGCTCGTTTACTTCCTTGCGTTCTATGGCTCACGAACAAGCAGATTTTGTCCGTATTCCCACAATTGATTATGCTCAGCTAGCTATCTTACTTGGTGGAACAGGTTTTGTGGTTGAAACTAGCAAACAACTACATCAGGCTTTGTCACAATCTCGTGTGAGTGAAAGCTTTAGCATTATTGATGTTCGTTTGTTACCTGAAGATATATCTCCCGCATTACAGCGGATGAAAGATCTGTTTGCCAAAACTCTTAAAGGATAAAGATTTTTGGTGCGGGCAGGAGCAACTAGGAATCAAAACCTGCTAGCTATAAACTTGTGAACTACCAGACACCTATCCTAACTTATTCACAAATCCAGTAAAATTTCTAACTTGCGCTGTAGATTCTCAATTTGTTCGCTCAGCAATATCTATCTTTAGTTGATTTAGCCACAATAATTATTTGACTAAGCTAAATAACAACGCAATCAAAACAGTTAACAAGCTAATTTGAATTGCTAAAACATATTGTCAAACATTAAGGTAATTTATGACTTTTATAACTTTAGATAGTGTTCAGCAACCACTAGAAAAATTCAGCGAATTTGATACTGATACCAAACTGGCTTTGCTTTGGTATGGCTATTTAGATCTTAAAGAAAACCTAGAAAATGCTGCGCCTGCCAATGATGTCGAGGCTGTGGGTAATGCCGTGTACGATCGCGTACAAGCTTTGTCTCCAGAAGAACAGCTACAAGCACAAAGAGACATTGCCGAGCAAAAAGATACCCCCATTAGTCAAGAATACGGCGCATTAAGTCCGGCTGGAGCATTAGAATTTTGGCTATTACTAGCTCAAGGAATGGAATCAGGTAAGATCATTAATCTTCCTGAAGATTACAGCCTTCCCGAACAAACCGACGAATTTGTCGAGATGATTAAAAAGCTTGATTTTGAAGAACGGGTTAACTTTACCCGCAACGCTATTGCGCCAATGGGTTTTAAGCCTAACGCTTAAATTTTAACAACCCCCAACCTAATTCCTTATCCTCTGAAAAGCAGGTTGGGGATTGTTAGCCCCGCGACCGAACATTTAACATTGACTGATAAATGATCAATGTTAAATGTTAAATGTTAAGTTGGAGTAGGTAAAGATTGGGGTTTAACGGTTATTTCAATTGTTGAGTCTTGACGATCGACTTCTAACTGAAGCTGATGATCGATTCCATTCTCATCCAGCAATCTTTGTAGCGTTTCCGCTTTGGTTACGGGCTGGCTGTTAACCGATTGAATTACATCTCCTACCTGTAATTTTGCAGCTTCAGCAGGAGAATTGCGAGAAATCGTGGTAATCAGTAGACCGCGCTCGCTGGTAATATCTTGCTTGCGATTGGGAATTTGGTTGAACCTTTGTTTAATTTCTGGAGTCAGCGCAACCATCTCAATACCGATATAGGGATGTTCTACTGAACCTTTAGCAATTAACTGTCGGGCGACTCGGCGAGCAGTATTAATAGGAATCGCAAAACCTAGTCCTTGAGCGCCACCGAGAACCGCACTATTGACGGCGATCGCTTCTCCTCTAGCATTTAACAAAGGACCTCCAGAGTTGCCAGGATTAATCGCAGCATCGGTTTGCATAAAGTCAATTCTTTTATCAGGAATGCCAATATCGCTACTCAAACGATGGGTGGCACTAATTACCCCGACGGTTACGGTTTCTTGTAGACCCAAAGGATTACCAATGGCGATCGCCCATTGTCCCTGTTCGACGCGATCGGAGTCGCCAATAGCTACAGTAGGCAAATCTGGTGCATCCACCTTAATAACCGCAATATCGGTAACAGGATCTTTACCTAATACTCTACCATCGATGATCCGACCATCTTGAAAGGTAACGGTTACGCGATCGGCACGTTCAACCACATGAGCATTAGTTACAATCAAACCATCTGCATCGATCACAAAACCAGAACCGACACCGCGCAACATTGGCACTGGAGAATTACCAGGCGAACCCCCAAAAAAGGGACGCAAAAACACACCCTCCAAAGCTCGAGAAACGTTAATTTGTACCACAGCTGGTTCAACTTCTTTGACTACAGAAGTCACAAAATTATTTACTTCTATGGGCGAAGGGATTAAATTTTGCTCTTTTCTTATTTCTGGAGTTACTTCTTGAATTGATTCTAGTTGGTCTGCTCTAGCAGTTGGCAAAGCAAAAACCATCATGCCGATTACAATTGCTAAGAGCGAAAAAGCAGCGATTAAATTATTAATTGCGCTTTTTAGTAATAGATTTAGCTTATTCTTCATACAATAATATTTATGCCTTTCAACTATTTAGGTTGACAAAAATGAGCAGTTTATTTATCTAGCTGAGGTAAGAAACTGTGGGGTCAGTAATTATTAAACATTAAGCCTTAGCAAGTAGGTTGGGTTGAATACAATGAAACCCAACTTCCACCCTGATGATTCCCTAAATTAAACTTCTTGTAGCAAGTAGCAAGTAGTACCACGTCTAGGCTAAAATGTTGGGTTGGTTTCCCCCAAGGCGAGCGACCCCCTAAAGGGTGAGGCAAATCATGCACGGGCATATCGCCGAAAGGCGTTTATCCTCATTGCGGTAAGGACAAGCACCCACCGCATTGGGTGTTTATCCTCATTACGGTAAGGACAAGCACCCACGGCATTGAGGTGCAAGGACAGAAGTGCGGCTATCGAGTGAATGCGCGAGAAGGGGGTTAGGGGCCCAAAATAATTTTTAATACCCAACAAATTAATCTGAACGCGCTACTACCAAGTCTCTTATTACTTCCTGTAGTTCTCCCGCAAATCCTAACCAACCTATAGTCATTGCCACAAAAAAAGGGCATGTTTGCAAATGCCCTGAGAGAAATTATGACAATTCAAAACTAAGCTAAAACTGTTTGAGATTCTGCTGTATGTTGTTGCGGTAATTCTGCTCGCTCTAGTAAAGAGTGTAATTTTTCTCCTTCAATTACTTCTACCTCTAAAATTTCTTGGGCAATTTGTTCGAGTAAATCCCGATTGTGACCAAGGATATCCAGGGCTTTCTGATGAGCCGTTTCCACAATATCTTTAACCTCTTGATCGATCGCCTTAGCGGTTTCGTCGCTAACCATCCGACGAGGGTTGCCCATTCCTTGACCCAGGAAGTTTTGCTGCCCTTTTTCATATGCTAAAGGACCTAAAACCTCGCTCATGCCATAGGTGGTAACCATTCTTTCTGCTAGGTCGGTAGCCCGCTGTAAATCATTAGATGCCCCTGTAGTGATGCTGTTAAAGACTACTTCTTCTGCTGCACGTCCGCCTAACATAGTTGCAATCTGATCTTTTAGTTCCGATTCAGACATCAAAAAGCGATCTTCCGTAGGCATTTGTAGGGTATAGCCCAACGCAGCCATTCCACGAGGAACAATTGATATTTTGGCTACTTTGCCGCCGCCTGGCATAATTGCACCAACCAAAGCGTGACCAACTTCGTGATAAGCGACAATTTTCTTTTCTTTGTCGTTCAGAACTCGGCTTTTTTTCTCTAACCCTGCTACTACTCTTTCAATTGCTTCATTAAAGTCTGCCTGAGTAACTGATTGTCGTTTATTTCTTGCCGCCAGTAAAGCAGCTTCGTTAACCAAGTTAGCTAAATCTGCCCCCGCGAAACCTGGAGTACGGGTGGCAATTTGTTTGAGATCTACCTCAACATCTAATTTAACCTTGGCTGCATAGATCTCTAAAATCTTTTTACGACCAGATAAATCGGGACGATCTACTAATACCTGACGGTCAAATCTGCCAGGACGCAATAAGGCAGGATCTAAAATTTCGGGGCGGTTAGTCGCAGCTAAAACAATTACCGTGGCATCACCAGCCGCAAAGCCATCCATTTCTGTCAGCAGCTGGTTGAGGGTTTGTTCTCGCTCATCGTTACCTCCAGCAAAACCATTCGCACCACCGCGAGATTGACCAATGGCATCTAATTCATCAATAAAGATAATACAGGGTGCTTTTTGTTTTGCCTGTTCAAATAAGTCTCTAACTCTGGCTGCACCAGCACCAACAAATAATTCGACAAATTCTGAACCAGAGATACTAAAGAAAGATACTCCAGCTTCTCCTGCAACAGCTTTTGCCATCAGAGTTTTACCAGTTCCAGGAGGCCCTACTAGCAATACCCCTTTAGGTATTCTTGCACCTATGGCTTTATAACGTTCGGGAGTTTTGAGAAAATCAACAATTTCAGTTAATTCTGTTTTAGCTTCCTCTACTCCTGCCACATCGTCAAAAGTCACCTTGGTAGAGTCACCGTCTACATATACTTTAGCTTTGCTTTTTGTGAGAGACAATGCGCCCTGCGCTCCACCAGCACTACGACTAATAAAAAACTGCCATATAGCAACAAAGATTAACGGTGGTATAACCCAACCTAAGATATTTCCTAGCCAACCATTTTTGGGAGGTGGTGCAGCAGCAAACTCAACACCTTTCTCTTCGAGACGTTTTGGTAATTCTAAATCAAAAATTGGATTGGTTTTTAAAACTTGTGGTTCTGCTTGGTTTGTCGCTTTAAGTTCATAAACAATTTCATTTTGACCAACAGATGCTTTAGCTACGTTGCCATCTTCCACTTGGTCGATAAACATACTGTAGGGTACTTGAGGAGTTGGCTCGCCAAACAGCTGAGGAAAAAAGAGATTGGTAAATAAAAATATTCCCGATACAATGAATAAAATATTAGAAATATAGCGCGCTCGCGCTCCTGGCGGTTGATTTTTAACACCCATAATTACTGTATTGATATACTTTGCATTTTTATCTATTTTTACGCAGTTCCCAAGTCCTTTGCTCTTACCACAGACGGACTTTTGAAACTCAAGTATTTAACAATAATTAAATTTATTTGATTGCATTTTTATGTATAACCCAATCTACAGCTAATTAAAAATGCGCGTCCAGATTATTAGACAAGGAAAAGTTCACGACATACAGCTAAATATTTTGCTGACGAACATTCCATTTGAAGCCATTTAAACCTAAACGCGCTGCTATATCCTTTACACAATAGCAATCAAAATTAACGACGCAACCATTTTGATGCCACTGCACCCAAAGCTGCACCAACTAAAGGATTGCTGAAGAATTTTAACAAAGCTGGCTGATCCGCCATTACCTCTTGAAAGATATCAGGGTGAGAATGATAGGTAAAGTTAGCTAATTTACTAACATCATCAGCATTCATGCGACTTGCATGATGAGTAGATAAACCTAGCTGTTTCTCTAAATCTTTGTCGCTAAGTCCTCTTTCTTTGAGATGTTTAAAAAACTCTTTGGCTACATCATCTCGTTCGTTTGGTTTAATCTGGGCGATCGCTTGTTGTAATTCGGGTTCCATTTGCTGCGGTGGAACATTATCATGGTGGAAGGCGCGCTTAAATAAACCGTGTCTTTCATCTCTGCTGCTACGATTAGCAAAATCATCAAAGTTATCGTAGCTGTCCTCATTCATAGATGAATTGTCGAGAGATTCGACATTACCACCCGCCAAATCGTTCATTATTTGGTCTTTATACTTGTCACTACTGGACATATCTCGCTCCTTAAATTAGTAATTCAGTAATCAAAATTCTGTAATCAGCCCCGTCAAGCGGGATCGAAATAATTAGATTACCCTTGATACTCAATGTTGTTGGACCGTGCATTATATTTGGCAGTCAATATTCTTTCCTTATCAGGTGCATACATCAAAACGGTTAAATCTTGATTGGGAAAATTCTTGTGAAAACCCATAGTTAATGACTTAGCCAATGTTTTGACTTCTGTTGGTTTAACACGTTCGGCGATTACTATACCTAACTTGTTGTTGTCCCGTACATAAGCGTCTTTAATTAGCCCTTGACTGGTGCTAATTACCCAATCGCCAAACTTTTGCCCAGAAAGACTATCGCCTCGCTCAAGCTGAGTATATGCTTCTGTTCTATCCAAATTTGGACTAGGAATAGTAGCGGTAGGACTAGAAGAACAAGCTGTGGTAGTTGCAACAACTAAAACCAACAGCGTAGTAATAATTAGACGGCGGATTTTATTAAAGGTTATTGCCATAAATATAGCTCCTGTTTTATATCGATAGATACAATGTTTTTTGAATGAAAACAGAGAAGGAAACTATAAAGTTCCCTCTCAATAAACTTAGATATAACTATTTACTAGTCAAGCGCATCTTTTGCTGCATCTTTGGTGTCTTCTACACCGTGTTTAGCAGATGCTTCTGCTTGTTTGGCTTTACCTTTTGCCTGGTCACCTTGGTCTCCAGTCACTTTTCCCAGAGCTTCTTGAGCTTTACCTTCTAGGTTTTTACCAGTAGCCTTGGCTTTATCTTCAGTACTCATAAGAGTTTTCTCCTAAATTTTTCTGTATTTGTTTATACTTAATCAATATAATAAATTTTTGCTGTTAGCAAATCCGCCAAAAGGAATAAATGTTGGGACTTTGATGAATATTCAAGCAAAAATATTCAGAATATCGGTTCGGTGGTTGCGATAATTTATAACCTTAGACATATGACAAAAATGTTTATTATTGATTTAACTGACTTGAATTTTTAAACAATAAGTTGAGCGATAGAATTTACCTATCCAAAGTAAGACGATCGCCCTATAGATATCCATTAACCTAAGGTAAAATAAAGACCATATTCAATTTAGTTGAATTAGTTGAAAATTATTCAAAGGTTCATTCTGCTTTGTTTGTTCGCAAATATTAATTGTTAATTAATTGTTAAAGGAAGAAATCGTGTTCTATAACGAAATGATGCTGTTAGCGCAGCAAGGGGTAATAGTCGAACCAGAAAGGAACCTGGAGGCTATACAAGATACATCTTTTATATTTAATGGACCACAGTTTTTTGCAGCCTTGATTGCAGGTGTTGTTTTAGCCTTTGCTTTTCAACTGCTATTTACTAATTTAGGCGTTGCTGCTGGAATCTCGATGGCTGGCGGTAGTTCTAATTCTAGTTCTTCATCTTCATCTAGCCACGCTCATCACGATCATGATGACAATTCTGGAGGATTAGGCAGCACGATCAAAAAAATTGGCTTTGCGTTAGGATTAGGCACGCTGATCAGCGTCAGTTTAGCTTTATTTATAGCTAGTTTCTTAGCGGTAAAATTAGGTCTATTTGTTGCACCTCTTTCTGGAGCCATTGTCGGTTTAGTTATTTGGGCAACTTTCTTTGCTCTAATGATGTTTTTTAGTTCTCGAGCAATTGGCTCACTGTTAGGTTCAGTAGCTAATACTGCCACTTCAGGAATACAGTCTATTTTAGGTACAGCTACGGCTGCTTTGGGTGCTGGGGCAGCGAGCAAACAAGTGGTCAACACGGCAGAAGCTGCTGCTGCTGCGGTAAGAAAAGAATTGGGAATGGCAATTGACCCCGTATCTATGCGTGAGAATGTGGAAGACTTATTACAGTCGGTCAAACCCGCGGGACTAGATATCAATAAAATTGCTCAAGACTTTGAACGGTTACTAGATGACGAAAATCTACATGAGGTTGCTGACAGTAACAGCCTCCGTAGTATAGACCGCAATACTTTTATTCAGTTAATTAGCGATCGCTCTGATATCTCGAGAAGCGATGCTGAACGTATTGCCACTAAACTTGAATCGGTCTGGAACAAAAATGTAGGTAAATCTAGTCCTTCAAGCGATCCTGTTAGTAAATTTGCCAACTATCTTAAGTCGGCTACTAAAGAACAGCTTACTGGGACAGAGTTTGGCGGTAAACTGAATTCTCTGGTTGGTGATCTGGGTAACAATCGTCAATCGCAATCTGGCAATCCTCTAATGAGAGCGGCCACTTCTTTCGGTGCCAGCGGCTTAGCTAGCATAGTTATGGGACGTAGCGATTTATCAGATTTTGACGTTGACAAAATTGTCGCTCAGCTCAAGCAACTTAGTGGAAAATTAGGCGAGCAAACGGACAAGGTAGCGTCCCAAGTAGGATTAAAAGAAGCTCCTCAAACTACGATCAAGAAAGACATTAATTATTATCTAGTTAATGCTTATCCTTGGCAGCTCAAGCAAGCTAATTTAGACCGAGAATTTCGCGATCTAGTCTACGATCCCGCTGCCGATCCTCTAGCAGTAGCCAACGAACTAAGACAAATTAATCGTAGTTACTTTGTAGATATCCTCAAGCAAAAAGGTCTGTTGTCGCAGTCTCAGATTCGCAACATCGCTAATATTTTAGAGACAATTCGTTTAGAGGTAATCACAGCTGCTGAGGCTGCACATTCACGAGAAAAAAGTATTGAGCTGATGGCGGAAGTAGAAGAATATTTGACTACTACTCCCAAAGAAGACTTTACTCCCGAAAAAATTCAATTTGAATTTAAGGCAATTCTCGAAGACTTTAATGCCAGCCACGAACAGCTAAGTATTCGTTTAGCGGTTTTGGATCGTCCTACTTTAGAAAGAATGCTAGAGTTGCGCAATGACATGAATGGAATTGAAGTCTCGACGATCGCAGGAGAACTCGAAATAGCTCGCGATCGCGTCCTGGAAGACTCTGAAAAAAATCTCGGTCAAGCTCAAACTTTAGCCAATCGACAGTGGTTACAGGTGCAATCTTATCTGAGAGATACGGGTAAAGGAGAACTCAATCCCGAAGGTATCAAGCAAGAATTGCAACTGTTGCTAAATGACCCCCAAGCAGGAAGTTCAGCTCTAAGAGCAAGATTATCTCACTTTGATCGCGATACCTTAACTCAGCTACTGGCTCAACGTCAGGATCTATCAGAAGATCAAATTGAAGACGTATTAGACAGCATTGAAGGCATTTGGATGCGAGTCATTACTGCGCCACAAAAGTTAGCTGGTAAAGCTCAAAAGCAATACGACCAAGCGACTTCTGCCATTGCCGATTACCTCCGCAAAACTGGTAAGCCAGAATTGAACCCCAAAGGTATCGAACGGGATCTAACTTTACTATTTAATAACCCTAAACTAGGTTCTAAGGCTGTTCGTCAGCGTTTAGCAGCAATGGATCGCGATACTTTGGTTCAGCTATTAGCGCAACGCCAAGACTTGAGCGAAGACGATGTAAATCAAGTCATCAATGATATACAGTCGACTCTAGGCAGTATTGTTAAAGCACCACGTCGTGCAGCAATTAGGACACAAGAGAAGGTTCAAGACTTCCAAAGCTCGATCGCCGATTATCTTCGTTCTACCGACAAGGCAGAATTAAGTCCTAGTGGAATCCAGCGAGATGTACAACTACTGCTCAACGATCCTCGTGCTGGCGCAGAAAGTCTAATGGACAGACTATCTCACTTTGATCGCTCTACCTTAGTAGCCTTATTGACGCAACGAGGAGACATTTCGGAAGAAGACGTAAACAAAGTAGTAGACCAAATTTTGGCAGTTAGAGACAACGCTATGTCTCAACTTCAGAAAGTTCAAGATGTCGTCAAGTCAGCAATAGATCGTGTACTGGCAAAAGTTAAGGCATATCTTGATAGTTTAGATCGTCCTGAACTAGCTTATGCAGGCATCAAAAGAGATATTAGTGTTTTGTTTGACGATCCTCAAGCTGGCTTTTCTGCCTTAAAAGACCGCTTCTCTAGCGTTGACCGAGATACTTTGGTGGCAATTATGAGTTCTCGCAAAGATATTTCCGAAGCCGATGCTAATCGGATTATCGATCAGATTGAAAGAACTCGCGATCGCACTTTACAACGTGCCGAACGTATCCAAACTGAAGCTGCGATGCGCTTAGAATCTGCCAAGAAACACGCCGCAGCGCAGGTCGAAGAAACTCGTAAAGCTGCTGCTACTGCCTCCTGGTGGTTGTTCCTCACTGGTCTAGTCTCCGCTATCTCTGCAAGTATTGCAGGTATGCTAGGAGTAGTTGGATAAGTTTATTACGACAATTCATCGAGCCTAAAGACGTAGTTATCAGCTACGTCTTTTTTTTTGATTAATAGAAGACAAAAACCCTGTAGGTAATACTAAATTCTGTTGAAATACACGATTAAAAATTGAGTGAAGTAATAACAAACTTGGTAGTAGTGCATCCAGATTAATTTATTGGGTATTAAAAATTATTTTCAGCCCCCTACCCCCTTCTCGCGCATTCACTCGATAGCCGCACTCCTGCCCTTGCACCCAATGCGGTGGGTGCTTGTCCTTACGGCAATGAGGATAAACACCCAATGCGGTGGGTGCTTGTCCTTACGGCAATGAGGATAAACGCCTTTCGGCGGCGATATGCCCGTGCATGATTCACTAAAGTACTCCTAAAGGACGACGCGGTTCCTTTAAGGGCGCGGGGTCGCTCGCCTTGGGGGAATAGCCCAGCATTTTAGCCTAGACGCGCTCTTTTGGTTGGGTTTCACGCTTTGTTCTACCCAACAAAGTCTTTTACAGCAGTTTTATGATTGGATAGACCACATTAATTTGTTTAAGTAATAAGTAATAAGGAAAAAACTCATTACTCGTTACTCGTTACTTATTAATTCAGCCCGAAGGGCTTGGTAATTGTTGGGTATTGTACCTCAAACTAGCGTTTTATTAGATCTAAAACAAAAGCGTATTCAAAAGCAGTTTCTTTAAGATATTCATAGCGTCCCGATGCGCCACCATGTCCTGCACTCATATTAGTTTTGAGCAACAGAAGATTATCGTCTGTTTTTAATTCTCGTAGTTTTGCCGTCCATTTTGCTGGTTCCCAATATTTAACTCGTGGATCGTTTAAACCTGCGGTAATTAACATCGCGGGGTAATCTTTTGAGACAACATTGTCGTAGGGTGAATAAGACTTGATGTACTCGTAGTATTCTCGATCGTTGGGGTTGCCCCACTCCTCCCATTCCAATACGGTTAGAGGCAAAGATGTATCGAGAATGGTAGTGAGTACATCGACAAAAGGAACGTTGGCAATAACAGCTTTAAAGAGGTCGGGACGCAGATTGACTACTGCACCCATAAGTAACCCGCCTGCACTGCCACCAGAGATTACTAAGCGATCGCTATCTGTCCATTTTTCGGCAATTAAATGTTCGGCACAGGCAATAAAGTCGGTAAAGGTATTTTTTTTCTGAAGAAATTTACCATCTTCGTACCACTTGCGACCCATTTCTTCCCCACCACGAATATGAGCGATCGCGACAATAAATCCGCGGTCTAATAGAGAAAGCCGTATCGAAGAAAAAGTAACAGGGTAAGCATAACCATAAGAACCATAGCCAGTCAGCCACAGAGGATTAGAACCATCTTGTTTGATTCCTTTTTTGTAGACTAAAGAGACCGGAACTTCTGTACCATCGCCAGCAACTGCAATTAATCTTTCACTGGCATACAAAGTGCGATCGTATCCTCCTAATACCTCGGTTTCTTTTTGCAATTCTCTTTCTCCCGTTTTGAGATCGTAATCGAAGACAGAAACAGGTGTAATCATTGAACTATAGCCGAAGCGGAACTTCACTGTATTAAATTCGGGATTATTATCACCAGAAAATGAGTAAGTTGGTTCGGGAAAAGTTAATTCGCTTATTTCTCCTGTCGCCAAAGTTTCGATTCTCGCCCCTGGTAATCCTCCCTGGCGTTCGTAAATAACTAAATAATCGGCAAAGGCATCAACTCCCTCTAGCATCACCTCTTCTCGATGGGGGATAATAGTTTTCCAGTTAGTTGGCTCGATTGCCTCAACTGGGGTTGCCATTAGTTTAAAATTAATCGCTGACTCGTTGGTTACAATATAAAAGCGATTATGCTCCGCGTCGCCTGAGGGATCGCGATAATGTTCGAGGGAATACTCAATTCCTGGCTGACGAGGTTGAAACAGTTTGAACTCTCCACCAGGGTTATCCGCAGACAAATAGCGTATTTCGGATGTTACCATGCTGCTTAAATTTAGCAGAATATAGTCGCGGGAACGGGTTTTGCCGACTCCTAAAAAATAAGCTTCGTCATCTTCTTGGTATACCAACACATCATCGCCAGGATTGCTGTCTAAAGTATGTCGCCACAGTTGATATGGGCGGTTAGCCTCATCGATCTTGGTATAGAATACGGTTTGATTGTCGTTGCCCCAAGCAAAGGAATAATAAGTATTGGCGATTGTCTCTGAATATAGTTTTCTAGTGGTCAAATTCAGAAAATACAGCGTATATTGTTCGGCACCAGTAGTATCAACGGAATAAGCCAGAATCTGCTGATTTTGACTAATGGACATTACACCCAAACTAAAAAACTCTGCTTTGGCTGCTAATTCATTTTGATCTAATAATATTTCTTCTGCTGCATCCAAACTTTGATACTTACGACAGAAAATTGGATAAGCCTGTCCTGACTCGGTACGAGAGTAGTAATAATAGTCTTGCAAACGATAGGGAACAGATAGATCGGTTTCTTTAATTCGCGACAGCATTTCAGCGTATAAAGATTGCTGCAACTGTTGGGTATGCTGCATCCGTTCTTCTGTATAGCTGTTCTCTGTTTTCAAATAATCAATAACTTCTGGATTATCCTGTTGGCGCAACCAATAGTAGTTATCAATTCTCTTATCTCCATGAGTTACCAATTCTTGAGGGTGTTTGGCTGCTATGAGAGAAGTTGATAGTTGATTCATATTTAAAGATGTTTTGCGATCGCTTTACTATCATTTTAGATAAGTTTCTGGTATTAGTTTTAATCTGGCTCTCGAACTTGCTGCCAAATATAACTAAAAATCCCGCCATCTATTTATTAGACGACAGGAATTAGTAGATTGAGTTTTTTTTAATTAATCAATCAGCCGTTAAAAGCGATCGCTCGCTTAACCCTTATTTATTAGCAACAATTCCATTCTGTACAGTTTGCACGACTCTCTGTTCTACTTCCGGGGATAAAGGAATATAGCCTAGTTCTGTTGCATACTCATCGCCACTGTTCAAAGCCCAATTAACCATATCTTGAATCGCTTGTGCCTTATTAGGATCGTCGTATTCAGGATAGAGCAGCAACCAAGTAAAGCCAGCAATCGGGTAGGCTTCAGGGTTGGCAGGATCGGGTACTGTAAGCGCAAAGTCTTCGGGAATTGATTCTCCTTCAAACACTAAAGAAGCTGTTTCTGGAGAAGGTGCGACTATATTGCCAGATTGGTTTTCAATCGCTGCTGCGGAAATACCATTTTCTTTAGCATAGGCATATTCTACATAACCAATACCACCTTCAGTTTGGGCTACTTGAGCAGCAATACCTTCGTTACCTTTAGCACCAATACCAGTCGGCCATTCTACGGTTTTGTCTGCGCCACCCTGCCAGTTGGGACAAGCTGTGGCAATGTGGCTGGTGAAGAGAAAAGTAGTTCCACTACCGTCAGAACGGTGTATCCAGGAGATTGGAGTATCGGGTAAACTAGCGTTAGGATTAGCTTCGGCGATCGCCGGATCGTTCCAGCTAGTGATTTCGCCATTAACAATGCCACAATAAGTTTCGCGGGGCAGCTCAAGACTATCTACGCCAGGTAGATTATAGGCAAAAACTACACTTCCAGCAGTCATCGGTACTTGAACTGGTTCTTGACCATAAGTAGATTCAAAAGTAGCACGTTCTTCTGCGGTCAAAGGAGCATCAGTTGCCCCAAAATCCACCGTACCCTGAAGATATTGTTCTACACCTGCACCACTACCAACGGACTGATAGCTGATTTGCACTCCAGGATTGAGCTGGTTATATTCGGAGAACCAACGCTGATACAGAGGAGCAGGAAAAGATGCACCCGCACCAGATAAGCTGGCTTCTAGACTAGCATCCTGAGCATTAGCAACCGGAGTAGAAATTTGAGAATTATTAGTCAGATCGATATTTTGAGCAATTAATCCTAAAGATAATGCTGAAACTGCTGTAAAACAGATTCTTTTGGTAGTTTTAGAAATCATTTAATCTAGAGATTTTTTTAATTCGTTTTCTCAAGATTTCACGATATTCTACCTAGGTAAAGAAAAATTTAAGACCTAGTTATATTTACTTAAAATATTTACTGCTGTTTGATAAAGTATTAGCTTGAATTAATTTTTAGCATAGATAGATAGAATAGTCAACGTTAAATCCCATCTCAATCTGCACTAAGCACTGCTGGTATTGGTCGTAAGATTGCCCTGGCTAAACCACCGTCACCATCCTTGAGCTTGATCGGCAAACAAATTAGCTCATATTCTCCTGGTGCAACCTGAGATAAGTTTAACCCTTCAACCGCCCAGATTCCCGAACCCAGCAAAGCCTGATGCACTTCAATCACGTTTCCTTGATAACCTCCAACAGAAAGATAATCTACTCCTACAGTACGAACTTTTTTCTCGGCTAAATAATCAGCAGCTTCAGTAGAGATATGCACAAAGTTTTCGAGAAACTCATCTGTTTGTAAAGCGCGATCGCTATTTTGGGTTTTGAATAGAATTCTTTCCCCCGCCTGAATATTATAGGGTTCTATTTCGGCTACCTTAATCTGTCGGGAATCTTTAATTTCAATTACTCTAGCTCTGCCAATTGTGGCATCTAAAGGCATTTTATCGACACCGATTCCCCCTTTAATAAAATGATTGATCCCGTCTACGTGAGTACCTGTATGAGTTCCAATGGTCATTTTAGAAACATTGCAGACATCTCCATGAGCCAAACATTGACTGGGTTCAACGTTGACAGCGGGATTATCAGGCCAATAGGGCATTCCAGGATAAATAGTCAAAGAAATATCGATCCAGTTGTTTGATTTTTCCATCATTGATTTTTGATGTAAGATTACGCTGTCTATCATTGTTTCATCATCCAAGTTCGTAGCCCTGTTAGTAGTATGACTAGAAGCTACGGCTTCCCAACTCCAACCGTCGTTTCTAACCAAAGCCAAAAGTAATTTACGTCTTTTGCTAATCTGCTTTGTAGCTTGGCTAAAAGCGCGATCGCTAACCGTAGGAATACCACGATCTTGAAGCAACTTCAAGGGAACTAAATTGGGTTCGTAGTTATCAGGTTCAATATAATCTGATTTAAGATTGTTTAACAACGCAGAACAGGCACGACGAGCAGTATTTAAAGATGCGGGGTCGGGGCAACAATCTCGAACAACGGCATACTTTAACAAGGTCATTGCTTCATCTAAAGCTGCAATACTTAAAGCTAGAGAACGCGATCGCTCTCTGGTATGAAAATAATGTAAAACTGGATAAGCTAAATGTTGTTCGCTTAATCCAAGTATTAATGGGGTAAGGCTAATTAAGTGCTGTTCTAAATTGCCAAAATCTTTGCCATTCCAAGTATTAGTCAAAATTGTGTCACCTGTTCCTCCTAAAGATGAAATATAAATTGCCAATGACCGCTTTTGAATTACTGCTGATATTATGGGGAATAAATAAGCAATAGAAAGAGTAACTAAAAAAAAGCCATTAGCTGCCGCTAAACCTGTTAGTAAATGCCAAGTAATACTGGTCGGTAAATAGTCTCCACGACCCAAAGTGGTGAGAGTATACGCTGCAAAATAAATTCTGCCCCAGATACTTGCCGGTTCTTTGTCTGAAGAATTAATTATGGCATCTTGAAAGGAGGTAAAGATTAACGACCATGCTACCCAGGTCATAAAATACCACAAAAAAGCCATGCCCAAGACTATTAATAATCCTGTGACAGCTAGCAAACGATGATTGGTATTATAGCGGTGTATTTTAGTTGCACCATGCCACAACCAAGAAGAAAAACGATTAGTCAAAAAACCACCACCCCGCAAAGTCAGGGTGGTGACTAAAACATCAAAAGATACAACGGCTAGTAAAACTAAGCCAAGAATAAATAACAGAACGGACATGATACTTTCTTATTTGTAATAATTAAAAGGTAATAAATAAGTTTGTACCTATTACCTCTTATCTATTACTTAAACAGTTGCGGGTTTAGGTTCGGGCTTGGGTGGTTCGGAATTGGCCATTTCCTCTTGAACCTTGTCCGCTAACTCAGGATGAACATTAAGGAATAGCTGCATCTGATCTTTAATCACTACTTCGCTACATTTGCCTAAACTGCCAGCGATATTATGATATAAACGCTTTTTCTCATCATCATTGAGCATATCTTGACATACTCCTATTCCTGAAGAAATAGGATTCGGGGATTGAACAACACTAGCTTACCTTGGCAAGTCTTACGGTGTCTAACCCAAGAGAAGATGCCCCTTCTCTTTCGATATTAATTGAAGCGTTTCTGTCACGGTCGTGGCTAGTATTACAGCTAGGACAATTCCAATGCCTGTCTCTTAACTGAAGTCCGCTATGCTTGTGTCCACAACTAGAGCAAAGCTTTGAGCTAGCAAACCATTGCCCGACCAAGATAACCTGCTTACCAAGGCAGGCAGCAACCGTTTGAAGTATTTCTAGGAAAGAACTAAAAGCTAAATCTCCTATCTTTCTGCCCCATAAGCGTTGCATAGCCTTGAGATTTAATGTCTCGAAGCACAATACATCATAGGTGTCGCCTAATTTTTGGGAGAGCTTCCAGAACCAGTCACGGCGTTGATTAACAATACGCTGATAAAGTTTAGCCAACTTAATCCTCGTGGTATTCCAATTACGACTACCAAGTCTCTTGCTAGATAGCTTCTGAGATAACTTACGTATTTCTTTCTTAGCTTTTAACAAGAATTGAGGCGATTTGATATCTTTCCCGTTCGAGTTAGTCAGAAAAGTTTTAAGTCCGAAATCAAAGCCCGAGTAGAGTCGAGGGAGAGTATCACCTCTCGCCCCTCTCTGTGAAATCCGAGCGTGCCTATTTCTATGCACTCGGCTTCCGAATAACCTTAGCATTTGCTTTTGCTCATGTGGACGTAGTGGTGACAGCTACTATGAATCATCATAAGATTATTACTGTCCCAGTTATTGCGGTTTCCATCTAGATGATGTAGTTCAGTTTTCTCTCCGTCGAGAAATTTTAATTTGCAATGTCCGCATGAATGGCTTTGTTTCTTAAGTGTTTTGGCTCTAACTCCGTCATAAAGTACGCTGTTTCTCTTTGCCCAGTAGTTAACATCTCCATCAAAGGGCGACCTGTCTTCTTTGACGTTGATGAACCTGTTTTCTGAGTAGCCAACGTTGGGGAAGGCTGTTTTCACCATTTTCTCTGCTTGATAGCGGTTAATAGTCTTTTGTTTCAGGAACACTTTGAATGTTCTGTAGGCTAAGTGCCATAGGCTGTACTTTGAACCGTCCATTTTGCAGTATTTGTGGTAATTTCGCCATCCTCTTACAATAGGAGCTAATTTTGACACTTTTGTTTCTGCGCCATAGTTTGAGTTGTTGACTATGTGTTTAACTTTTTCGCGGAAAGCTTTGAAGTTTTCCTCTGAGGGAGTGCTTCTGAACTTGCCGTTTTCCTGAACGCAAAAGTGCCATCCCAGGAAGTTAAATCCATCTTTTGTGGCTGTTACCTTGGTCTTCTTTTGGCTAACGTTCATTCCTCTTTGTACAAGAAATTTTTCAATCTGTTCCAGTAATTCTTCGGCGTTGTCTTTTGGTCTTAGTACAAAAACCATGTCGTCCGCATATCTTATGCACATTCTGACTTTGTTTCCGTTGACTCTATGTTCCCCTATCTTTTCAATCCCATTGAGAGCGATATTTGCCAATAATGGGCTTATAACCCCTCCTTGAGGAGTTCCTTGATTAGGGAATTCTGGATTTATCCCAGATTTAAGACATTTGCGTAAGCCGCTTGTAATAAAATCTGGTGCTATAATCTGGTCGAGGATTGTCTTATGGCTGATGCGGTCAAAACACTTCTGTATATCAACCTCAAGAACTCTTGCGTTGATTCCATTAAGGGAGCTTCTTAATTTATTAAACAGGATTTTCTGAGCATCATGTGTGCTGCGTCCTGGTCTAAACCCGTAGCTCCTGGCGTGGAACGTTGCTTCATGTGCTGGTTCTAGAGCATATTTTAATAGGCATTGCCATGCTCTATCAGATATTGTAGGGACTTTTAGTAATCGAACAGTGCCATCCTTTTTAGGGATAGGAATTGCTCTTAGTCCTGAATGCTGCCATGTTTTATAACTTTCTTTTAGCAGTGCTTCTAAGTCGAAACGTTGCTTGTAGGTTAAAGACTTGACACCATCTACACCCGCCGTTTTCTTGCCAGTATTTAACTGGCTTACTTGTCTGATTGCTAGCATTCTTGCTGCATACGAGGAAAGAACTAGTTTTTGAAGTCTTCTGGCTTTAGCCGTGTCTTTTTCTCTAACCGCTTTGAATATTCTTCTTTGTAGTCGGAATAACACTTTCTGGAGTTTTTCCCAATCAGTGAATTCCCATTCATCGCTATAACTTATGTTATGCGTCATAAATCCTGTCCTACTAGGTTGAACATTTTTCTGGTTTCCTTTTGGCGCGGAAAGCAAAGCTTTCCCAGTCGTCGCAGACGACGATCTGAGTGCTTCGCACTCTGCACGCCTCATCTTACCCTCTGCTTGGTTTTCCGCTACTCGTCTAGCCTATTCAGGTTTCTTACCCCTGAAACCAAGTATCAGAGTTTTTATTCGTTCCGTTTGTTAGATTGGCTGATGTTTTAGGGTGGTTCACCTTGCCTATTACCTTCTCGGAGAAGCAGTTACCAAATAGATAGTACTGCGAGAATATAGGTAATGAAGTCCATATTTGTAGTTCAGATTATGGCTCCAAGTTGAGACACTTTTAAAGAACTCTGTTTACCCATGACATCTCCCTTTTAGCGGTAGTGTGGCTATCTGCTTAACCTCTAATTCCGCCCTGTTGCACGCTTTAGTCTGTAGGATTCCGAGCCTACTCGCTAGTGCCAGATAAGGAGTCATCTATCTCTTAGATGGTGGGACTTGAACCCACATCCGACAAACAGTTTAGGTTACATACGGTTTTCTCCCCGTCTTCACCTAGAAACCTCTACCCCTCTAGTTTCTAGAGGCTCGTGGTTTCAACGAACCGCACCCATCTTACCAGTCACGACTCCAATTGATTCGGTTACGGCATCCGTCACTATGAAGAGAAATATATCTCCCGTTGGCATTCGCTTTACCGTTACTGTCTTAATTTTTCCTTCTATTTCTCTCGCTCTGTGATAAGCAAATAGCTTTTTACCGAGTCGAATTTTATCCCCAATTAGTTTATAGCCAGTCTGTTTTAGAGTGAATGATTTATACTTTTTACTCTTACAAAAAGAAGGAGGTCTAACACCCCTGGTATGGTGCTTGAAAAATAGCTTGTAACTCTTATCAATGCGAGCGCTAATATCTTGTACTGCTTGTGCATCTACGGTACGCCAATAGCTATTCTTTTTACGAAGTTTAGCTATGTGCTTCATTAACTGGAACTTGTTTAAATGTTTGCCAAACATCGAATAATAACGTTTATGGAGCGCAATAGAGTGATTCCAAATACTAGCAGCAGCATTGATAGTGCGCTTTAAATACCTATTTCTTTTGTGGCTATAGAGTTTTATTTTGTATGTCTTCATATCACACGACCCCTGCTATATTTTAATTGTACTACGCTTGGTTTGGAATAAAGAAAGATATATATAGACGAGAAAAATCAAGTATTTCAAAGATTAATCTACATTTGGTTTTCGTGGCTAAATATCGAAAAAAGCTATTTACCAAAGAAATACTAGATTCGATGAAAATAGTTATGTTTGGTGTTGCCAAGAAGATGAACTTTAAAATACTTGAAATAGAAGGCGAAACAGATTATGTACACCTGTTAATCGAAATTCCACCTAAACTATCGGTATCACAAATAGTTAACGCTCTTAAAGGTGTGTCTAGCCGTATGCTCAGGAAAAACTATCCAGAATTATCAAAATACAAATCATTATGGAGTCCAAGTTATTTCGCGATTAGCTGTGGTGGCGCGCCTATCGATGCTATTGAAAAGTATATCCAGAATCAAAGTACCCCTGAAGGGGCAGGCTAAGTACCCCAATTCCCAGAGGTAGTACATCCCGCGCCTGAGCCGAAATGATCTTCTCCGTTTAACTCGATTCGTGCTGCCATACCAGAGACATGATAAGGAGGTTCTTCTGAACGCTTGTCTGGCTGTGGATAACCTTCGTGGGAAGGATTATAGTTTATGCGCGAACCATTATTATTATCAGTGCGCATCAAACCATCCCGATAAGGAGTATTGGCTTTAGTCGAGTGGGGTTGATTAACAGGAATATTATCATAGTTGACGCTCAAACGATGACGATGAGCATCAGCATAGGACATAATTCTTGCCTGCAACATTCGATCTGGCGACCAAGAAATACCTGGAACAACATTACCAGGAGAAAAGGCTGCCTGTTCTACTTCGGCAAAATAATTTTCAGGGTTGCGGTTTAATTCAAACTTACCGACTTTCTGTAGCGGGAAGTCTCCATGCGGCCATACTTTGGTTAGGTCAAAAGGATTCCAATCAAAGTTTTGCGCCTGTTCGTCGCTCATAGTTTGGATGTGCATTGTCCAAGAAGGATAGTTGCCTTCTTTGATCGCATTATATAAATCTTTAGCTGCCCAACGAGGTTCTACTCCCTGCATTTTGCGCCACTGTTCGTCAGTAAAAAACTTATTACCCTGATCGGTTATAAAGTGGAACTTGACCCAGATACGCTGATTCTCTTCATTGATCAAGCTAAAAGTATGGCTACCATAGCCGTTCATATGTCGCCAACCCATCGGCGCACCGCGGCCCAATAGCCACAACACTTGATGTATGCTTTCAGGTGTTAGTGACCAGAAATCCCACCACATCTGATCGTGTCGCCAGTGTTCTTTGGGATGTTCTTTCTGCGATCGAATAAAGTCCATAAACTTCATGGGGTCACGCATAAAAAAGATGGGTGTATTGTTACCCACCATGTCCCAGTTACCGTCTTCGGTATAGAACTTAAGCGCAAATCCGCGAAGATCGCGATAAATATCTGAACCACCTTTAGATTTAGCTACGGTAGAAAAACGAGCAAATACTTCGGTCTGTTTGCCTACTTCCGCAAACAGCTTGGCTTTAGTGTATTGAGTAATATCATCAGTAACGGTAAAAGTTCCATAAGCACCAGAACCTACCGCATCAACTACCATCTCAGGAATACGTTCGCGGTTGAAATGAGCCATTTTTTCTAGAAGGGTATAGTCTTCTAGTAGCAATGGACCATGCTTACCGACGGATTTAGATACTGTATTGCTGGGTACGGGAATTCCTGCTGCGTTAGTTAAAGTTTGTTGGCTGTTGTCTACCACCACAATTAAATCTTTTCTCCAATAGGTACGATTGCCAAGCTAGCGGTCGGCATCGTTCTGTTTAATGCTTTCAATACAATCCTGTTCCATAAATAAATTGAAAACGACCGACTTAAGACAGATACGTGAGGACAATTTTGTATACTAAAAAATATGCAGGATAAAAGCGCGATCGTCATGCAGTTATCCGTCGGGGTCTGTGTTCTATTGATTCTGCTATTGATTGTAGACAAAAAGTAAGTCAAATAACTGACTAAGAATTTTCGCGTCGCAAAAAACTCTTTGGAAATACCTCACCAATTACCTTTATTTACCCCGACTTAAAAACAAGCAGGTTTTATTAGATGCGATCGCTGAAGGGGTAAGAAAAGATTTATGTTCTTGGCAAGAAAATTTTGCTTATGCTAGCGGATACGATGAAGCTACAGAAAAATATTTAGGTTTGAAAGCAGGTCAGGCAATTATTCCTAATCACTGAATATCAATAAAACAAAAATTGGTAGAAAATCGGTAGACCAATTAATTATAAATAGCCGAAAATCAATTTAGAAGAGATATACAGAATTAATTATTTCACTTTGGGGTATTATCCCTCTAGATCCCAGAGAATTACTCAAAAAGAACTAGCAGAAAAAATGGGAGTCAAGGAACAGCAAGTTCAACCAGATGAGGCTAATCAATATAGTTATGCTGGGTTTCAGCGTCTCATAGCAGTAGCACAAGCTCTCAATATTTTATAGATTTTAACTTTTTAAACCTTATGATTTAGATCGAATGCAGATCAATACACATCAAGAAAGAGATTTAATTATTCAAACTTTAAAAAGCGATCGCTATTATTCTTACATACGCCTTATGTCCAGTTTCTTTTCTTTACCCGAATTTAATTCCCGATCTCACTGTACAAGTCGCAGCAGTTGATGGTAGAGATTTAGACCCTGAAAATGGTATTCATCATCCTAACGGCATGATCACTACGACTCTTTGGGAAGAAATTGCTTATCAAGTTGGTGGAGTAGAAGGGTATCGATTATTACAGTCTACGCAAGCGCTCTGGTATAAGTTTTGGAACAGATGTTTTAGAGAGATTATTAAATGGTGAACCAACGGTAATTATCTTAGATGAGATTGCTCGTTATTTACGTGCAGCTAAGGCAAAACAGATTCGTAGCAGCGATCTAGCCCAAGTTGTAGCTTTTCTGTTTTCCTTAATGGTTGATTATTCAAACAAATTACTAGACCTGTTAGAAATCGTCGCCAACGATTTCTAGGAAGAAGAAGATAGCAAGCTAGCTCAAGAAGATGTCAAAAGAAACCGAGCGCATTTAAAGTATTTGGAATATATTTTTGCTTTTTTGAGCCATGAAACACCGAAATAGTCAGATGGACGCGTATGAATTCTACCGAGTTAATGCACTCTATAGATGACGAGTTAGCCCGTTTAGGCTGGTCTAAGGAAAGGTTTACACTCAACGTCTACATAAAACTCAAAATACCCGTCTAAAAATCGATTTTTATTGTAGTTCAGAAGATATTTAAATGGCTAGGATAATAGACTTTTCAGAATAAGCTAGATTCTAAAAGTTAGTTTTTGGGGTTGATTGGCTCGAAAAATGCGATAATCACGAGTTGGTACTAAAGCTGTACTGGCATAAGAAAAGCTGATTATTGACTTGTTCTTGTACCAGTTTAAATAGAATTACCTGAAATTAAAAACAGATGGTATACTGCCCTGCTTTTTTAATTAACCGCTTAAATAATTGGGGTACGGTAGCCTATTGACTCGCTCAATTGCCCTTGGTATTGTTGCTTTTGAGTAAGGATTGAGTGAAAATGCCTCGTGTCTCGTAGTAGATTGAGCCGAGAGCTATTGAGTCATGAGCGATATCGACTGACGGGACTGACGGGACTCGAACCCGCGACCTCCTGCGTGACAGGCAGGCATTCTAACCAGCTGAACTACAGTCCCAGTTGCGCTTTATTTAAGGCTCTAAATTAGATACCATTAATTGCCACGAAATACATACTAGCACATTAGACAGAGAAGTCAACCAATAGCTAAAATATATGTCTGTTGGTTAAACGACAAATGAATCAAGAAATTGGCACAAATACCTAAAAGACTAATTTAATTAGCATTAGGAGGATTGCAGTTGGAAATTGGACAATGCAACAATCATCAAATTAAAGCATAATCTTTACCATAACTACAATGATCTAACTTAGCTTCGATTATTGATAAGATAATTGATATGAGCAATAGTATCAAAGTTATTTTTAATCAAGCAAGAATTAATATTTTTCTCTTTTGCCAAAAATATATATCTACAAATTAGTTAGCCACACTACATTTGTCTAAAATAACATATCATATTAGGCGGTTTATTGATTAAACTATCCGTAATATAGATTCATTTTTATAAAAAGCAGTGTCTTACTCACGAAATAAAGTTTCTTTGGGGGCGGTTTTGCAGCAAGCGGGTTTAATATCTGCTGCCCAGGTTCAACAAGCTCTTAAACAACAGCAGCAAACTAATAATAATTTGAAACTTGGCGAAATTTTAGCTAGACAGGGACGAATTAATTCTAAGACAGCTGATTTTTTTGCAGAACAGTGGTTTAATTTGCCGAAACAGCCTAAACAACCAATCGGTCAATATTTGAAACAAGCGGCATTATTAAATGAGTCGCAGATTCAGGCAATTTTAAACGAACAAAAACAAACTCAACAAAAATTTGGTGAACTGGCGATCGCTAAAGGCTGGCTCAAACAAACCACGGTAGACTTTTTTTTGCGTTACCTTAATTCAGATTTGCCTCAATCCAACGTAGTTGAGATCCCAGTAGCAGCAGTAATCAATTCAGATATTAGCGATCGCATTATGGGACACGATAACTCAAAAATAGCTAATCGAGCGTCGCAGTTGAAATCAACCGAACAGCTTGAATATTCTCAGAAAATTCATGAAGGTTTTCTTCAGATTAAGCGAAAATTGCTCAAAATTGAAGGTCAGGAGACTTATTCGGAACAAATTTTAAATCAAGTATTGATTTGGTCTGGGGGGCAATCATTTTTGACTCAAAAACTGTTTCAACTTCTCTCAAAAAACAGCGAGAGTTTGATTTTAAACCAAGAAGCGAAGCAGATTGATTATTTGGTTGAAACCAAAGTGCTGCATGATTGGGAAAATAATGAGCTGGGAGCGCATTTAAAAACAATTAAAGATCGCCTGCTTAATAATCAGCACTGTCATCGAGATCGGTTGCTAAGACTTTATCAACAAATACTAACCGAAACGGTATTAATAGACAAAAGCATAGCGCAACAAGAATTGCTCAATATGGGATTGGTGGTAAAGCAACAAAATAACTTGACTGTGGCTAACCCGATATATAAATCAGTGTTCAATCTTAGTTGGGCAACAAGAGAACTAAACCAGCAGAGTTCTCTGAATAGTTTGCACAAACCTACTATTTCTCAAGACAAAAACCATACTATGTTAGGAGGTACATCACCACAAAATAACTACGGTTTTTTCAAACTCAAAAACATTTTATTATTGCTGACTTTGATTGGATTATTAACTATTTTTTTTAATAATCTAGCTAAGCGGATGACAGTTAGGTTAGCTTTTCAAAAAGGCAATGAACTACTCAAGCAAAAATCTTTTGACGAAGCTGTTGCGCAGTATAATCGATTGCTAAAGCTTGATAGTAACTATTTTCAGGCTTGGACTAATCGAGGATATGCCTTGGCTGGACTCCAAAAATATGGACAGATGCGAGAATCCTGTTCGACGGCTACGATTATTGAACCTACTGCGGTTTATGCTTGGAACTGTCAAGGTGAAGCCTTACACCACCTTCAGCTAGATGAAAAAGCCTTAGTTGCTTTTGATCGAGCGATCGCTCTCGATCAAAGCGATCCGATCTTCTTAATCAACAAAAGTGAATCTCTCAGAGCTTTAGGAAAAAACGAAAAATCACTAACCGTAATTGAAGAAGCAATTGAAGTATTAGAGCAAATAAAAGCAATTAAGGGTCAAGAAAGCATTAGCGGAGAGTTCGCCGTGGCTTTGACTCTTTTGGGCAATGGTTACCGCCAGAAAGATCGCCTTCAAGATGCTATCGATGCCTATGAAGAAGCTGTTACTTATTCTGCCAACTATTTTCCAGCTCAAATAGGCAAGGCGATCGTTCTGAGTCAAACAAAACTCTATCAGGAGGCTCAAGAAGAATTTGAACAGGCACTAGAAAATCCTCAATTGACTAAAGCACAGCAGGCTCAAACCTGGTTTTATCTGGGTAAAACTTTATGTCAGTCTGAACAAAACTCTTTAGGTATTAATGCGTTTGAACGTTCTCTTAAGCTAAAACCAGACTATGAAATTGCCGCAGAAGCAAAAAATCAGTGTAGCCAATTTTCTACCATGTCTTCACTGCGCTAATTTTGATAGTAACCCTAGCTAAAATGGCCACCATAAAGGTCTTAGGTCAGTATAAATGCGACTTACAGTTCTAGATGATGGTAATTGAGAACCTTTAAAGTTATCTCCCAGCATATTGTACAAAAGTTCAGTAGGATTAACAGACTGATCTAGGGAAAATAAAACCTCGCTATTATAGCTATCGCAACCCAAACCTCTTCGCTCTACAGCGCAGACAACTGGTTTTGCATCAATAGTGTCGCTAGCTAAATAGTTCATCCGATCTTCACTGTAAAAAGCGTTTAGCTTTTCTGCCGTGCTTGAGCAAAGTATAGAAGCTTGCTGCGCTGAGAAATATTGAGGTAAAAACGACAGGATAGGAGTAATCTGTGAAGCTTTTTGATTTGACAAAGTAGCAATTACTGTAGGCGCAGCAGCTTGACGATCACAAGTAACATTAACTGCACTTGCAGCTTCTCCCCTTGTAGAAGATAGAGCTATGATCGCTAGAGTGATTGTTGGTACTGCTGCTATAGTTGTCACAAAGCTTAATTTGACCATAGTTTTTCCTACTGTAGATCACTTTCAGGCTCTTGAGTTTCTAAGTATCACAGTAGCAGTAAGATTAAATTACAGGCAATTAGATAAGTTATTATAACAAATATTGTGATTTAAAGGAACTTATCTAGCGGACAAAGTTTTTAATCTTAACTTTTGGCGAGGAAGCTTTAAGACAATTAGACAATTAGAGATTAATAGCGATCGCTGAAAACAGACACTCGACTAGGACAAGAATCAGATGGTAAATGTTAAATGATAAATGCTAAAGATAAACGGCAACGCTCAGGATAAATCAATATACTGGGCAATAATTTTTAGTCTTCAGCTATCTACTTTTGGTCGCTCTTGTAGCATCAAGCAACTAAAAAACTTAGGTTACGGCTTACTATTGCTACTGGCTTGTTTACGTTCTAATTCGGCAACGGCCCAAAATTTTGAGCCGCTGACTCCCGATCGCCCACAACCACCTCAGCCCCAACCGTTGCAGCCTAGATCTAGCCCCTTAAATGAATTACCCGCTCCTCCCATACCTGAATCGGTGTTAGATATACCAGGAAAAATTGTCGTCGAACAATTCGACTTTACAGGAAGTACTGTGTTTAGCCAGGCCGAATTAAAAAGGGCGATCGCTGAATTTACAGGTCAGCCCATTTCTTTTGCTCAACTGGTGCAGGCAGCTAATGCGATTACCGATCTTTATGTCGAACAGGGCTACATTACTTCTGGAGCTTATGTTCCAGAACAAAATTTAGAGTCAGGAAGCATAAAAATACAAATAGTCGAAGGTAGCCTGGCAGAGATTAAAGTCAATGTAATTGAGGGAAGATTAAACGAAAGTTATATTAGCGATCGCCTCAGTCGAAAAACCGCTACTCTCAGGTTGGTTAGCCGTGGCTTTCCATCCGCCAGTTCAAGCTCAAGCCGATGCTCTACAAATAGCCGTCCGAGCGCAGCAGTTATATGAGAGAAAATTTACTCAAGCAGCAGGTGCTTGGCAAGAAGCGGCAACAGCATTTCAAGCTCAGGGCGATCGCCTGGGAAAAACTAAGAGTTTGATTAATCAGTCTCAAGTTTTGCAGGATTTGGGGCTATATCCTAGAGCCTGTAACACACTACTTGAGGCTTTCGCGCTTGAATATCCCGACTGTAGTAGTCCTCAGCTAGATTTGTTGATTCAGACATTTAAAGATAAAACCAACATAACTATCGTTGAAGGGATTGGCTTACGTAGTTTGGGCAGCGTTTTACAACGTCGAGGAATGTTAACACGATCTCAAAAACTGCTTAAGTTAAGTGAGTTGGCAACTGAGAATTCGTTTGAGTTGGGAGCGACTTTATTAGCATTAGGCAATGTCCAACAAGCATTAGGAGATCGAGTCCGCGATCGCTGGAGCTACGATCTAATTACGGAAATTATCGACCGACAAGAACCTAAAATGGCGATACAACCTTATTTAGATGCTTTTGTTGCTTATGAACGAGCTGCTCTAGAGCAGGATCGGCTGATTACTCAAGTACAAGCACAGCTTAATTATTTAGCTTTACTAATTGAAATTGAATCTTGGTGGCAACAACAATCTCAAAGGCGTATTGAATCTTGGCAAAGACTCGATCAAACCAGATTAATCGAAGCCGCAGATAATTTTTCAGCTTTGCTCACTACTCGATTGAGCCAAACCAGAGATAGCTTAATTCCTGCCATAGAAAACAACCTAGCTAAACTTGCTCCTAGTCATCAAGGAATTTATGCTCAGATTAATTATGCTAAAAGTTTAACCAAGCTAGGGCAAACTGCTAAAGTAAAACCAATTCTCCAGACTGCTTGGCAACAAGCTAGTAAGCTTGGAGATCGACTGGGAAAAACCTATGCTTTAGGCTACTTGGGGCAATATTATGGACAGCAGGGCAAACTATCTGAGGCGATCGCCTTGACCGATCGGGCTTTAGTTTTAGCCCAGGCACAAAACATTGATGGTGATGCGAGGGAGATAAGTTACCTGTGGCAGTCTCAACTAGGACAACTTTTACAACGAGAGGGCAACACAGACGAAGCGATCGCTGCCTATACTTTGGCGTTCAATACTCTTCAGTCTTTACGTACCGACTTAAACGCCAACGATCGCTTCGTTCAATTTAACTTTCGCCAAGAAGTTAAGCCCGTATATCTTCAGCTTGCCGATTTACTCCTAGCCAACAATAATCCTCAAGCCTTAAAATCTTTAGGCGCGATCGATACCAATACGCCCCAAACTAGCAATAATCTAGAATTAGCTCGTCAGGTTATTGAATCTCTGCAACTGGCAGAACTCGATAATTTCTTTCAAGATCCCTGTTCAGAGACGGCGAATGTTGCAGTAACTATTGATGAGTTAGATCCTCAAGCAGCAGTAATTTATCCGATTGTATTAAGCGATCGCCTGGAGGTAATTCTGTCGGTAGCAGGAAAACCCTTACAGAGATTTACTACTGCTGTTCGGGATACTAGCGTCAATCAAACTTTAGATTTACTATACGACAGCCTCTATAACCAAAGCATCGATAATTCTGCGGTCAATATTTTTCGCACTACTCCTGTTGACCCCAGGGAGTTAAAGGAAAATACGCGAATTTTGTTACCCACCTTACAACAAATCTATAGTTGGCTGATTGAACCATTAGAGACAGAACTAGCTTCAGATCGAATTGAAACTCTAGTCTTCGTTCTTAACGGAAGATTACAAAACATACCAATGGCTGCACTGTATGACGGTAAGCAGTACTTATTAGAAAAATATGGTGTGGCACTAGCCCCTAGCTTGCAGCTATTAAACTCTCAACCACTACCTAGAACACAGCTTAAAGTATTAGCAGCTGGGTTAAGTCAGCAGATAGAAATTCAGGGAGAAATATTTCCTGCCCTGAACAATGTTCCTGAGGAATTGAGCCGAATTGAGGCTATTTTTCCTCAATCACGTCAGCTACTGAATCAAGAGTTTACCGCTAATAATATCAAGCAACAACTTCAGGCAGGTTTTCCCGTAGTTCATTTGGCAACCCACGGCGTATTTAGTTCCGATCCCGAACAAACTTTTATTGTAACAGGCGATCGCCAGACTATCGATCTTAATTCTCTAAGTGTTTTACTCGCTTCAAACGGTACCCAGCCCGAATTAATTGTACTGAGTGCCTGTGATACGGCTACGGGAGATGAACGGGCTATTTTAGGTTTGGCTGGAGTGGCAGTGCGATCAAGAAGCAGTACCATCGCTTCCCTGTGGTCGGTGGAAGATGACTCAACAGCCAAATTGATGAGCCAATTTTATCGCGAGTTAGAAAATCCAGCTACGAAAAAAGTTGCTGCCCTGCAAAAAGCTCAACTAGCTTCAATTGAGTCTTTACGGATCGATCCACCACTGCCAGAACTCAAGCAGCTACCACCTCATCCCTACTATTGGGCTGCCTACCTTTTGGTCGGGAACTGCCAGTAATAAGGCGTTGCACGCGTTATGGAATAAAGATTGAAGCTATACTTTTTGTTAACCTTAATTTAAACTAGTTTAAACTAAGGTTAATTTGTATTTAAGGCATTCAATAGACTCCGAAGCATAAATCACTTCGGAACTACCAAGCCCGTGAGGTAATAGGTAACAACGTTTGGTGTTTTATTCGTGCGCATTGGTCTAATATTTTGGCATTAATCTTATGTACTTACCAACTATCTTCTTAGGCGTATGTAATATAAATGAATTTATTTGATTATTCAATTATTAGTTTCTTTAATCAATTTGCTAAACAGTCGGTACAGTTTGATAATCTAGTAGTACTTATCAGTGATAATGCGTTGCTCAAAGGTGGTGTAATCATAGCCTTAGTTTGGTGGGGTTGGTTTCAGAAAGACAGTTTTAAGAGCGTAAAAAGAAATCGCGAACACATTTTAACAACAGTTTTAGCTAGTTCGGTGGGGGTTGTTGGTGCAAGACTACTAGCTTTGTTGCTTCCTTTCCGATTAAGACCTTTGCACAATCCTGAGATAGCACTGCAATTTCCTCTAGAAAAACAATTCCTAGAAGGATGGAGTTCTTTTCCTAGCGATCATGCTATGTTATTTTTTACCTTGGCTACTGGATTATTTTTTGTCTCACGTATTTTAGGCACTATTGCGATCGCTCATGCCATCTTTGTTATTTGTCTTCCCAGAATTTATCTGGGATTACATTATCCAACTGATATCCTGGTAGGAGCTTTGCTCGGTATTGGTGTATCTCTTTGGGTTAATAGAAAACAAATTAGCAGCACAGTCACCAAACTTCCTATGCGTTTATTAGACCAGAATCCTAGCTTGTTCTATAGCTGCTTTTTTATGATGACCTTTGAAATTGCTGAAATGTTCAATAGTTTGCGTAATATAGCTGGGGTAGTATTTTAACTTAATGTAACGATGCTATATTGTCTCGGTGTTTGGACATTATTTTTTCACTTTCCCACACTGCTTCAAATACTGCATGGTGCATCGCTCGTCTTTTGACCGCCTTCCGCGGTCAAGGCAGGCATATGCCCTAAAGGATTCACGGATAAACCGCACTCCGCCCTTCGGTCTCGGAGCGGTATGCTTTAGCATTTGCCCTAAAGGATTCCCTTCGGTCTCGAAGCTTATCCTTTAGGATATGCGGAGCGGTATGCTTTAGCACTAACTTCGTGTCGCACCCAATGCGGTGGGTGCTTGTCCTTACCGCAATGAGGGCAAGCGGCGGTGTAACGTTGACCAATAACCAATTAATCGTACATTTACCAACTATCGAAGTAAATAATCGCGAGCAATTTTAACAATTCTGGCGGAGGCTTGACCATCACCAAAGGGATTGATGGCAGTTGCCATTTGCCGGTAGAGAGTGGGATTTTCCAGTAATTCTGCGGTTGAATCAACGATTGTTTGCGGATTAGTACCAATTAGCTTGGCTGTACCCGCTTGAACTGCTTCTGGTCTTTCTGTGGTTTCTCGCAGTACCAAAACAGGCTTACCCAAACTGGGAGCTTCTTCTTGTAATCCTCCTGAATCAGTTAACAACAGATGACAACGTGCGATCGCCCCGACTAATTCGCCATAGTCCAATGGTTCAGTTAAAAATACTCTAGGGCGATCGCCTAGTGCTGCTTTAATTGGATCGCGGACGGTAGGATTGCGGTGTAGAGGTAGGAGTAGAGCTGTATCAGGAAAACGTTCTAAGATAAGCTTAAATCCTGTCAAAATATCTTTTAGGGGTTTGCCCCAGTTTTCGCGACGATGAACTGTGGCTAGCAATACTCGATATTTTGACCAATCCAAATTAGCTACCTGACATTCTGGTTTACTGTCTGCTACGGTCAAAAGGGTATCAATTACCGTGTTGCCAGTGTGATGAATTTCTCCTGTTACTCCAGATTTTTGCAGATTCTCTACGGCTAATTTAGTCGGGGCAAAGTGAAATTGAGCAATTTGTGAAATTAAGCGCCGGTTAGCTTCTTCGGGATAGGGATTATACAAATTATCGGTACGTAAGCCAGCTTCAACATGACCTACAGGAATCTGCTGATAAAATGCTGCCAAAGCAGCGGAAAAGGCGGTAGTGGTATCGCCCTGGACAAAGATTAACTGCGGTTGGAGCGTGGCAAAAATCCGCTCTAATCCCTGCAAACTATCACAGGTAATACTGGTTAGGGTTTGTTTGGGTTTCATAATGCCTAAGTCGTAATCGACTTTTAAGTCAAACAACTTCATCACTCGATCCACCATTTCTCGATGCTGTCCTGTAAGAATAAGATGAATTTTTAGCTGAGTTAAACTATTAAGTTGTTTGATAACTGGGGCGAGCTTGATTGCCTCAGGGCGAGTTCCTAATATTACCCCGACAGAAATTGGTGTGGTCATATTACCTCAACTCAACAATAAAACTAATTGTTCTAAAACGTAAAAAACCCAGTATACACTGGGCTTTTCAATTGGGCATCTGCTACTGCGAACCCAAGGTAATATTTATCGTTGAAATTTCAGTTGCCCCAAAGGCAATCCAAGAAAGAAAAGAAACAGGCAAACTGTGTGATTCTTCTAGCTGGCGATCGGTTTAATTGTCGCTCTCAAACTGACAAGTTAGAGGACATGAAGCGTAAACGGGAGTATTCATTAAATCTTTTTGCCCGTGTAGCCAATTTAACCAGCTTACTTGTTCTGGATGAATTCCTTTGAAAGCAAGAGCGGCAGCACTAATTAAAACAATGGCAATATTAAGGCTAAAAATGCTTCCCGTTACTAGCAAAACTGCGCTAGCAGGGATAACCGTCTGCAAAATAATTGTCGCTAAAAGACCTATTACAACCAGCAAAGCTCCAACTGGAAAACCCACTACAAGTAGGCATACTGTCAAAGTAAAACTCCAAATTAAAAAGCTTTTTATCAAACCAAAATAACTATTCTTTCGTATTAATTCCATAATTTTAAGACTCATCAACAACAACTAAAAAAGAATTTGCGAGCCAAATCTTAGCTCTTTCCTATCGATATAACTAAGTATAGGAAAATATAATCAATAAAATATGTTTTTTAAATATATTTTTACATTTGTCTGTATATAAAGCTGTAGTTAAACTGGATTTTTATACTGTTCTACAGATTAGTTTTTGTCGATCCCCGATATAAAATCAAGACTTTAAGCTGTTTTTGAGCATATATAGCTATCGATCGCGAAATTTTCAATATTGGCGATCTTGTTTAATTACGGCATACTATATAGGTATAAATACTTAAAACTATTATTAATAAGTTTTACGCTACCAAAACTGAAACTTTTGTTGCAGCAGCAATCAAAACTAAAAGCTAATAACTAACAATGTCTCAGTTACAAATTGTTGGCTAAAAGTAATTTCCCAATTAGGGAATGCCAAAAATATTGGACATCAATAAGTAAATTAAAAATAGATAAATAAACGCGTTTTGGGCTGATTTATCGGAAAAATTGCCATTAAAGCGATTAAATAAGGAGGGAAGATAGTTAGAAAACAGGAGGGACTGGGCATACTGATTATATAAAAGATGACAGTACTCGATAACAACCATAAAATGAATCAAAAAGTAGGCTCACAACCACTTCCACCTCCGCCTCCGCCTCCGCCTCCGTCAACTTTAGGCAGAACCAATACTAATTCAGTCGCGGCAACACAAGCCCAAACAAAAATTGCCCAGACTGGACAATCCTCAGCTAGTAATCATCATCAATTGGCTGACAAAAAGAATGCTAAACCCAAACCGTCTTCAGGTCACCCTTCTTTGGAGGAGATTATCACCAAAGCTTATGAACAAGGATATTCCGATATCCATTTAGGAGTTGAAGAAGTACCGCGAATGCGCGATCGCGGTGAAATGGCGTTAACCAAATATCCAAAAACCGACCTCAACACCTTTATGAGTTGGCTACATGAGGTCTTGACCGAACAAGAAGTAGAGCGATTTAAACGCGACTTAGAATTTGATGGGGCAACTCAATACGAGTTTGCCCGAGTCAGGATCAATATTTTTGATACTCTGCGAGGTCCTGCACTGGTCATGCGCTTAATTCCGCTGAAAATTCTGACTGTCGAACAGTTAGGCTTGCCTCCAGTGTTTCAAGACATTTCCGATGAACACAAAGGTCTAATTTTGGTTACAGGACCTACTGGTTCGGGCAAATCTACCACAATGGCAGCAATGGTGGACTACATTAATACCGAACACGCTAAGCATATTATTACTATCGAAGACCCGATTGAATTTGTACATCGTAGTAAACGTTCTTTAATCAAACAAAGAGAAGTTGGAATTAATACTCGCAAATTCGATAATGCGCTCAAGGCAGCTTTGCGCGAAGATCCTGACATTATTTTAATCGGGGAGATGCGCGATCGCGAAACGGTCAATATTGCTTTAAAAGCGGCACAAACGGGTCACTTAGTCATGGGAACTTTACACACCAATAGTGCAATTAAGACTATTGAAAGGATTTTGACGCTCTATACAGCAGAAGAACAAGATGCAATGCGAATTGCTATTTCTGAATCTTTAGTAGCGGTAATTTCTCAAGGATTGTGTCGTACCACGGACGGCAAACGAGCGGCATACCACGACATTATGGTCAATACCGAAACTGTCAAAGACTACATCAAGCAGGGTAAATACGATGAGATTCATAGCCTGATGCTAGAAGGAGAATATGACGGGATGATTACTACCAACCAAGCGTTATTTGGTCTCTATGAAGAAGGTAGAATTACTGAAGAAGTCGCTTTAGAAATGTCACCAACTCCTAACGAAATGGCAATGATGCTTAGGGGGAGAATTTAATCGTCTCAATAACGTATTTGAAGAACACGCCATTAAAATATTCGACTTTTACTTAGAGAGGTTTTGATCTTGCTGATCGTGCTTAGAGAAATTGGCGGTTAAATTTCTCTTACTTTTGAAGCAATCTTCTTTAGCAATAGTAAAGTGACTTTAATCAAGATAGCTAGACTAAACTAGCTGTATGGATTCATCAATGATCGACGATCGATGACAAATGTTTTACCCAAAGTCTTTAAAGGTATTGCTTTATTTACCCCAGGGGGGGATCTAATTTACGGCGTAGACCCTACTAAACAAACTCAGTGGCATATTCATTTGTGTCATGAATTACAGAAAATCATGGGTTTAGCCGATTCTCCCCATTTTTTAGTGCCTGGATATACGGCAACTGTCGAACGTTGGTTAGATCCTCAGACACAACAGCTAAAAACCATTGCTGAAGTATATCCCGCCGTGCAACGTTACATCCCTTTGCTGCAAGCATTGTTTGAGGTTGAAACTACGACTAATTGGCACATTGCCCCTTGGCAGGAAGAATATTGCAACCGCGCTGTAATTGAAACTTATCAACCGCATTTTCCTCAACTCTGGTTACCACAAGATTTAATTATTCGTTTTGACCCGAAACATTTAGGCAAATCGACTCGAGAAAACCATCAGCTACAGAATAATGTTGCCAAAATTATAGCTTCAAAACCAGCAGAGGGCTATGTCCTACGCTTATTTATCAAGAGCGATTGCCCTAGTACCGAACAAACTTTAAGCCATGTTCATCGACTGTTAGAAGAGGGTTTAAGCAGCCCTTATACTTTGAAGGTAGTTGATCTAGCCAAACATCCCGAACAAGCTGCAATTCATCAGATAGCAACTACTCCTACCCTAATTAGAATGTCACCAAAACCAATACGACGTATAGTCGGGCAGCTTGATGATACTCAAAGAGTGCTGACTATTATTTCTGGTTATTAATTTTTAGCTTTAAGTAGGCTCTAAGCTTTAAGCCGCTTAAGAACTGTTATACTACTGCATTGAACTTTCGTTTAATGTTTGGCGAGGTATTAAGAAATGAATTTAGTAGCTGTGTTAGCCACTATCGCCTACGGATTACTCTCTGGTTTGGGTGGCATTTGGGGATACATCAAGTCCAAAAGCAAACCCTCGCTTATTTCTGGATGTCTTAGCGCAATTCTCTTGTTAATTGCGGCTGGGATTCAGAGTCGAGGGTATAATTCTGGCTTACTGATGAGTCAAATTATTATTCTGTTACTGATTACGGTGTTCACCATTCGTTTAATTAAAACTGGCAAATTTATACCTTCGGGAATTATGTTGATTGCGGGATTAATCACTCTTAGCTGCACATTTACATAATGACACTAGGCTAAAGTTTCTGGGCAATAGCCGAGTCCTTTAGTAAATTGCTGGCGAAAAGCTTCGATATCTTTGGTGTCTGGCGTACCGTAAGAAACTACCGCAACTTGATAACGGCGCATCACTTCAACAGGAGATTGTCCTGTTTCTAAACTCCAAAAAACCATTTTCAGCCGCATTTCTGCTTCATAGACAATGCCCAGCTCAGACATAAAAGAGCAGAAATCACCGTGAAGCTTGGGTTCGAGAGCTTGGGGAAAACGAATCTTAACAATCCAACCGTCAATTTGATGAATTACAGTCAAAGAAGCATTAACTGTATGCTTCATCTGGCGAAGATATTCGATTGTTCTTAAAGTCACGCTGGCATTTGCCAGAAAATAGAGATAGTCCATAAACATTCTTTTCATGAAACCTGTATCTAGTCTGACAATAAACAGGTTAATTGCGCTTGGGGAAAAGCACCCGATCTTTTAAATTTGCTATAGGGGATATTACCCAAAGTCGATCGTGCAAAATGAACTTACAACTTAAGATGAACCAGGATTTTTTACTTTCTAGCTACAACTATAAATTGCCTCAAACCCTTATTGCTCAAACTCCTGCTGTCCCTAGAGATAGCTCTCGTCTACTGATAGTGGATTCACGGCTTGATTGTGTCCACGACTCTTTTTACAACCTAGCTAACTGGCTTCAACCAGGAGACTTACTAGTTCTCAACAACACTCGTGTAATTCCTGCTCGTCTTTATGGTTGCAAAACGACAGGCTCTAAGGTAGAGATTCTATTAATTGAAGAGCGAGCGCCTAATTGTTGGCTGACTTTAGTAAAACCGGGAAAACGGTTTACGATGGGGGCGAAAATTGTTTTTGAGCGCCTAGACGATCGCGCACCTTTAGATAACTTTCAGCTTCAGGCTACGGTAGTAGGGCGAGATGAGGCAACAGGAGGTAGAGTGCTTCAGTTTGAACTCCCTCAAAATAAGACTTTATCTCAGTATTTAGAGTCTTACGGGCAGCTTCCCTTACCGCCCTATATTACCGAGGGCAATTCTTGTGGCGATCGCTATCAAACCGTATATGCCGAACAGCCAGGAGCGATCGCTGCCCCTACCGCAGGTCTGCACTTTACCCCAGAATTATTAACTAAACTACAGCAGCAGGGTATCGAACAGACTTATATTACTCTCCATGTAGGTATTGGAACTTTTCGCCCTGTAGAAGCAGAGCAAATTACCGATCACGCAATGCACCAGGAATGGATTGAAGTTAGTCCAGAGACTGTGTCCAAAATTTTAGCAACCAAAGCCAAAGGAGGTAGAGTTATTGCCGTGGGAACAACCGCTGCCAGAGCCTTAGAAGGGGCAGCCAAAGCAGCTCCCTCAGAAACATTAGCGGCTTTTCGGGGTAAAACCAATCTATTTATCTATCCAGGGTATCAATGGCAGGTAGTGGATGGTTTGATTACTAATTTCCATTTGCCAGGCTCTAGTTTGCTGATGTTGGTCAGTGCCTTAATTGGTAGAGAGCATCTTTTACGTCTATATCAAGAGGCGATAGCTTATAAATATCGGTTTTATTCTTTCGGTGATGCCATGTTAATTTTGCCCCAAGCTAAGAAGTAATCTCTGAATTTTGCCTAGCTTTTTAGCTTTAAATTACAAATTCCAATCTGGATCGACTTCTGCTAGAGGGAGAGATATTTCTACCGTTGTGCCTCGATCCACTCCTTCACTATGGAGCGATATGCTTCCCTGCATCAGTTCCATCAGATTGCGAGAAATCGCCAGACCTAAACCAGTACCACCAAACTTTCTGGTAGTTGAGCCATCAACCATTACAAACGGATTGAATAGTTTAGTCTGTTGGCTTACTTCGATTCCAATACCAGTATCTTCAATGGTAATTAAAACTTGGGGTTTAATACTTTGATGACTATTGAGCTGGGAAAAATTAGCTTCTTTAGTTTCTGATGCTTCGTTGTCAGACAAGATGTCATCGGCTGCAACTGCAAACTGACCTTGAGCGTTAACTTGAGAGGCTAACGAATATTGATAATTATCTAATTCGTGATCGCTCGTCGGCAATTTAGTGCCGATGCGGATGGCAATTTTACCATAATCCGTAAACTTGACTGCATTACTAACTATATTGATTAACACCTGTTTGAGTTTAGCTGGATCTGCTAAAACATAAAGTTCCTTTTCCCATGCAGGTATCTCCAAGTCCAGCTTTTTACGATGGATTGAGACTAAATGTAGATCGATTACCTCATCAAGTATTTTGCCCAAATCGACCTTTTCAATCATTATCGATAGCTTACCTGCTTCAATCTTGGAAATATCTAATACATCATTGATGATGCCTAAAAGATGAATTGCTGCATCATCAGCCTGCTGCAAAAATTCGCGCTCTTCTTCTTTACTATCACAATAGCCATCTTGAACTACGCGAATACAGTTAATGATGCCGTTGAGGGGGGTTCTTAATTCGTGAGAAGTTGTGGCTAAGAACTCACTTTTTAACTGGTTAGCAGCTTGGGCTTCTTTCCAAGCTGAGATAATTTCTGTCCCCCAGGCTCTGAGTCGATTTACCATATCATTTAGAGATAGGGAAAGCTGATTAAACTCGCGAATCTGGAAATTTTCGGGTAGGCGATCGCTATTGGAGTGCAGATGTTCATCCTTAAGCGAATAATCTCTAATTTGCTCTAGAGGACGAGCTAATTCACGGGATACATACAAAGTAGCTAAAGAACAGGCTACAATCAAGCCTAGAGTCATACCAACTAAAGCTTGACGAATATCTTTTAGAGGTTCTAAGGCTGCATCGATCGGGCTAACGGCAAGAATGACCCACTTTTGGCCCTTTGCACTGGTTACGGGGGAAGGAATCGAACTATATCCCGTAACTAACTCCACACCGTCTGTTTCTAAATAAAACAAATGCAGAAAATCAGATTTATTGGCGAGGGCATTTTCCATTAGCTTACTCAGTGTTTGAGCGTCAGGCATCTGCTCAATATTACGTCCTACCCGCTGCACAAAGGGATGAGCCAAAATAGTACCGTCTTGATCGATTACTACAGGATAGCCTTCTAGAGAACCTGGTTCAATAACGTCTTGGGCTAAAATAGCCGACTTGACGCTGAGGGCATAACGCAAATTACCCTGGCGATCGTACATAGGGGCAGTTAACCAGAGTTCAAGCTGTCGACCCAAAGGATTTTCACTTGCTTCTTCCGAATCTCGTACCAAAGGTGTAGAGGGCAATAGCAGCTTAACATTTACTTGAGAAGGAGTGGTTAAGATGCGTTGCTTCTTTTTTTGCCAAGTACTGGTTTCTAAGTCTACCGCTCCTTTACAGGTGGTAGTGGTAACCAAACTTGTGGTGAGATCGGTAATTTGAGCGCACAAAATACCAGTGGGCAAAACTTCTTTTAGTTGAGCAATTAACAATTGAGAATCTAATCTATCTGAACGAGAAATTGCCGCATCACTAGCGCTAGCCAAATTATTTTGCAGAGCTTCAATTGATTGTGTGACAATCTCTCCTTTTCTGACTGCGCTTTCGGTCAAATTTTGTCTAGCAGTCTCTAAAAAAGCTGAGCGGGCTTTTCTATAGGTAACATATACTCCTACCAATAAGACTGGAACACTGACCAAAAGAATGCGTGAGAGTAATATACGTCGGAAGGAGGATTGACCAGGTGCCATAAAAAAAGATTTAGGCTCACGCTTAAACTATATCTCTACTGTTGTATTTTAATGATATCTACTCTAATAATATTTGCCATGTCTGTAGGTTGAATAATTGAGCTTGCTCAAATTAATAATTAGTAAAATTAGTAAAATTGCCAACTACCTGCAAATCGACAACTTTGACCTGATTTGATGAACTATAGACCACATACTACTGCCATCTTAGCCATGACTGCCGACGGCAAAATCGCCGACTATCAGCGTTCTGCGGCTCGTTTTGGCTCTAAAAACGATAAAACTCACCTGGAACAGCAAATTTCCTTGGCCGATGGAGTTCTATTTGGGGCAAGTACTTTGAGGGCTTATGGTACGACCATGTCTGTATCTAATTCTCAACTATTACAGGCAAGAATACAGCGATCGCAAACAGCTCAACCAGTTCAAATTGTCGTCTCAGCATCAGGTAATTTAGATCGCCAGTGGCGTTTTTTTCAACAACCCATCCCGCGATGGTTAATTACTCTACCCACTGGGGTCAAGGAATGGCGATCGCAGAACGGGTTTGAGCGGATTTTAATTGCTCACAGCACCAAAGAAAACAACTCGACAATTGATTGGGCATCAACTCTAATGCAGCTCAAAAAATTAGATTTAGACAAACTAGCCATTTTAGGTGGGGGAGAATTAATTGCATCTCTATTGGCTGTGGATTTAATCGACGAGCTTTGGTTAACAATTTGCCCCGTAATTTTTGGCGGTAATGCGCCTACTCCCGTTGGTGGAAAAGGATTTATTCAGTCTCAAGCAAAGAAACTTATGCTGTTAGAAACTAAGCAAGTTGAGCAGGAAGTTTTTTTACATTATTTGCTTCAGTAATTGGAGATAGGGATTAAGGATTGAGTGCTAGTATCGCTACGCGGAAGTTAGTCAGAAGTCACATTGTGCTAAAGCATACACCTTCGGATATCCTGCGGGAAGAGGAAAAGTCAAAAGTCTCCTTGAAGTACGAAGTCCCCAAGTCCCCAAATCCCCCCGCTCCTCCCTCTCCCATCGCATCCATCACTAAACCAAAATGTACTATTAGAAATATCTCACACAACACAGACAGCAAAATTTATCATCTTTCGGGGATGGAAGATTATGAATCAACAGTTATCGATGCAGCAAGAGAAAAATGATTTTGTACCGAATCAGAGGCGATCGCAAATGGTTGACGTAAAGCATTAAGATAAATACTGCACCCAACAATAGCCTTTGCCCAAAATTTTGCTTGATTTTCAGTTTTTTTCGAGAGGGATTAAATCAATAAATTAGAGATTATGCAATACGAGAATTATCTCCATTTCGATTCAAAGTATTCAAAAGCTCGTCATAATTTTTTAGCAGCTTGCGATCGCCAGGCTACTTTTGTTAGATCTTGGCAACATCCCCTCCGAGGCATAGCAGGAGAAAAGCTTTATCTTGATTTGGCTTGGTTTGGTGATTTTGCTGCCCAAAAAGTATTAATTTTAATCTCGGGAACTCACGGAGTTGAAGGATTTTGTGGTTCTGGTATTCAAGTCGGCTCAATCAAAACAGGGTGGCATAATCGGGCAGATCGCAATGTAGCTATGATGATGATTCATGGTTTAAATCCCTATGGCATGAGTCACTTACGCAGAGTTAACGAAGATGGAGTAGATATTAACCGTAACTTTATTGATTTTCAACAACCATTGCCCAAAAACGCTGTTTATGATGAGCTAGCTAATCTAATTGTTCCTCCGCAGTGGACAGAAGAAACTCAGGTTCAAACCTTAGCTCAAATTATGGAATATCTCTACAGCGATCCATCAGGAATTGCTGCTTTAGCCACAGGACAGTATCAATATTGGTATGCACCCTTTTATGGTGGCGAAGTTCCTACCTGGACAAATCGAGTATTTAATCAAATAGTCGATCGATATTTGTTGGATAAACAAGCAGTCGGCTTACTAGATTACCATACAGGATTAGGGCAATACGCGACAGGACAACTGATGAGCTTAGGTGAAGATACAAACGACCAACAAAACTTGGCTGCGGAAATTTGGGGGGACAAATTAGTTATTGCTGGTTCAGATCGATCCGTTGCTGCCTATTCTCCTCAAGGAACTTTAATTTCCGCCTTGCAAAATAAACTAGCCCAATTAACCTGTATTGCTGCTGCTTATGAATTTGGCACGATACCAGAGACAGAAGTTTTTCATGCTTTACGCGCCGATCATTGGCTACACGCTTACGGAGATATCAAGAGTATCCAGGCTCAAACTATTAAACAGAATATGCTGGATGCTTTTTATGGCCATCGCCCTGACTGGCAAAAATCAATCTGTGACCTCGCCTTTTCTGCCCAAGAAGAATTATTAGCAGGTTTGAGATCGCTATAGTAAATCGACCAAAAATCATCTTCGAGGAGGTTAATTATTTTCTTCAGAGAAAAACATTACCTTACCACCATATGCCCGTTGCAGATTTTCATCTTTTAATACCTGTTGTCTTTGTCCTGCTGCAATTAGTTCTTTATTAAGTAAAATCAACTCATCAAAGTTAGCGATCGATTCGCCCAAGTCATGATTGACGACTACGACAATTTTGCCGACTTCTGCTAAGGAATGAAAAATATTAAAGATGATATTTTCGGTCTTTTGATCTACTCCCACAAAAGGCTCATCAAAAAAGAATACTTCAGCTTGCTGCGCCAAAGATCTAGCCAGAAATACCCGTTGTTGCTGTCCCCCTGAAAGTTGACCGATGGGACGATTTTTATACTCGCTCATTTCTACTTGTTCTAGTGCAGACATTCCCTGACGACGACTAACGCTAGAGAAACGACGAAACCAGCCAGTTTTTCGGACTCTACCCATCATGACTACATCCCAGACAGTTACGGGATATGTCCAGTCAATTTGCGATCGCTGGGGTACATAGGCAACCTTGTCTAAGTGGTGTTGTAGGGGTTGACCATCATAGGATACCGAACCACTGTTGGCAGGAATTAAACCCAGCATGGCTTTAACTAAGGTACTTTTCCCTGCACCATTAGGTCCAAAAACTCCTGTAACTTTCCCTGGTATAAGATCGAGAGAAATATCGCGCAATGCTTCCACTGTACGGTAACAAACTCCTAGATTGTCAACTGCGATCGCGCTATCGTAGCTCATTACTATACTCCATAAGTAGATTTAATCAGGCTTTTTTACTTCTATCTAAGATTATTAAATTCAAGATTTTTAACTTTTCCCTCCGCCCACAGCTATAAGATTTAAATAGAAACTGACCGTCAATGTTATCTCTTGCGAAAGAGGCTTATATTCTTAGTTACACTGTATTGTTAATTAAAATATGAGAAGATTATGATAAATATTATGAAATAAATATGATAACAATGTCAACACCGCGATTAAACAAGCAAAGGTTTCCTGCGCAGATCTCGCGTTCAATAGGACAAACCGAATGTTGAATCAACAATTAAAATTTACTCGTCGATGGTTTTTAGCAACAGGAGTTTGTTTAAGCTTATTAATTGGGGGATGTGAGGCGGGTTCTAGCGGTAGTGGAGATAGCGATCGACCACAGGTAGTTTCTACCAGCACAATTATTGCCGATTTGACTGAAAGAATTGGCGCAGAAGCGATCGAACACCAAGGGATTTTGCAACCAGGTGCAGATCCTCATGTGTATGAACCGACTCCTCAAGACAGTGTGGCGTTAGAAACGGCGGATTTAATTTTATATAACGGATTTAACCTAGAACCTGGATTGATTAAGATGATCAACTCCACGGGAGTTCAGGCAGATAAATATGCGGTAGGAGAAGTAGTTAAGCCTTTGAACTTTGAATATCAGGGACAGCAACAACCCGATCCTCATGTCTGGGGAGATGGGGCAAATGCGATCGCCATGACCGAAGCAATTCGCGATCGCCTGATAGAATTATCTCCAGAAGCTGAAGCTGAATTTAGAACTAATGCTCAGGAGTTGATTAAAGAACTACGGCGAGTTGATCGCTGGATTAGCGAACAGATCGCAACTATTCCTGAAAATCAGCGCAGGCTGGTTACGACTCACGACGCATTTCAATACTATACCAGTGCCTATGGTTTAGAGATGGCCGGCACCTTAATTGGCATCAGTACCGAAGAACAACCTAGTGCGCAAACGGTAAAGAATCTGGCAAATGAGCTGAAAAAAAAGCAAATACCCGCAATTTTTGCCGAAACGACGATTAATCCTCAGTTAATTCAAACCGTTGCCGAGGAAGCAGGGGTACAGCTAGCACCGCAGCAACTATACTCAGATTCCATTGGCGCACCAGGAAGCAAGGGAGATAGCTATATTAAAATGCTGGTGGCGAATACTGAATCAATTGTTGAATCTTTGGGGGGTGATTATGAAGCGTTTCCGATTCAAGAGTAGAGACAAGCTTGACTTTAAGAGGAAGAGGTAGAGAGCTGAATTTTCTCTCTGCCCCTCCGTCTCTTTAGATCTAAGATTGAGATCTGTTTGATCTGAGTACTGGTGCTGACTCTGGTATTGGTTCTTGGGGAACTGCCTGCATTTTAGAAAATCCTGCAATAGCATAGTAAAGCTGTTCGGCAGCCTTTTCGTTAGCTGCTTCATTCAGATGAATGGCATCAATAAAGCTAGGAGAAGGATATTTTTCGGTCAGTTGGTATAAATCAACTACCTCAAGGTTTTTCGGGTAGAATTTGGCTAATTTTGCTGACGCTTCAGTAAAGGCAGGATAGCTTGCTTTAACTCGCTCTATGTAGTTTCTGCCCAGTTCAGTGGCAATTTCTCCTTCGATATCCGTCAGCTGACTTGGATTACGCCCCGTGATTTCTGGCTGTATGGCTACCAACAGAGGAACTTGAGCAGCTGTACTCAAATTGAGCATTTGCTTTTGATGTTCGATGTAGCGATCGACTCTGCTTTGTAATTCTGCTTCGTCTGTAGGTAAATGCTTGACCAGGTTGGAGGCTTGTTCGTCGAAAATAAAATCTGTTTGAGAATTAGCTTCTTGTCGGCTTAACCATCTATTTTCAGCTACTTTTACCAAATAACTGTTGTTTCTTAGAGGCTCAATAAATCGATCTAGATAAGTTCCTACACTGTTTGGGCGAGCTGCCAAATCTTGTTTGAGTAGAGGAACTTGAGTCGCTGTTTGATCGCTATCAAGCATTAAGTCCACGTAACCATCAAGAACGACGATTAAATCGGGTTTATATTTGAGGATTTGCAAAGCTAGCTGCGCTAACTCGTTACCCGAAGCATAGCCAGGAACACCCGCATTAATCACACGATAGTTGCCAGCTTTAATTTTCGCAGGTTTGGCGAGATTCTTTTGCCTTTCTACCCGCTCAGGAAGTAGATCGGATTTGTATAGCTGTGGGGAAGTTTGCTGTTGTTGTAAACGCTCTTGTAGACGTTTTTCTAACTGGGCGCTGATGGTTGTAGAATTACTAGAATTGCCATAGCCAAAAGCGGTTGAGCCACCTAGCAAAAAGATTCTAATTTCGTTTTTCGGTTTAATTAGGGGTACAGTATTGCGATCGCGAAATCCTTGTTCGTTAATTTGCCAATATTCGCTCTGTTGATTGCCGATTAGTTCATATCCTACCGAAATAGCACTCTTAGCCGTCAATTCGCCCTTTTTTATGTCTTCACCAGATTCTGGGTTAATGAAATTAAGTCCATAAGCTTGCTCGAGAATCGATTCTTGTGCCTGAGCAAATTCACTTCTGCTGCCAGAAAGATCGATAAAGATGCGCGTTAATAGCTCTAATACCAATAAAAATAGTGCTATTGAAGCGATCGCGCTTAACCAAGAAAAACGGCGGCGCACCTGTCTGCCCTTAGTAAAAATTCTTCGTTCTCTAACTTTAGTTCTAAACATAGAATTATTGTCCTGCTGGATAAATAAATAAGCGAAATAGCAATAGATATATAAGTTGTCCCCGATTGAATTTAGAGGCTAATACTTTTACTTGTCATTGGTTATAGATTCGGTTGTCATACTGTACGTAAAATATGTACTGCCTAAATTATTGCTAAGTTGACTGACAAATTATTAATGCTGTTTAAATTTACTTTGTCAGCTTGTCTGCTTAACTCTGTGGTACATTGACGAAATAATTGTTTATGGGCAAACCAAACTGCTTAAGTTTGATTTTAGTTTGGGTCTGATGGTTAAATTATGCCAGTTATTGTTCGGCACAATTGTCACAGTAGGTAAACCAGAAACACCAATGTGGTAGTACAGTCAATTATCTTCCGTTATTCATGACCTATAAATTATTGTTTGTCTGTTTAGGTAATATTTGCCGTTCTCCATCAGCAGAAAATATCATGAACCATCTTATAAAAGAAGCTGGCTTGTCAGCTAAAATCATCTGTGATTCTGCTGGGACTTCGGGGTATCATATCGGCGCATCTCCAGATCGACGCATGAATGTTGCTGCCATCAAAAGAGGAATCGAGTTACAAGGAAAATCTCGTAAATTGAAACCTTCTGATTTGCAACACTTTGACCTGATTTTAGCTATGGATCGCGAAAATTACCAGGACATCTTATATTTCGATCGCGAAGGAAAATATGAAGCGAAAGTGCGGCTAATGTGCGAATTTGCTACTCAAAAAACGGCTAAAGAAGTCCCCGATCCTTATTATGGCGGTCAGGATGGTTTTGACGAGGTAATCGATCTCCTGTTCGATTCCTGTGCTGGCTTATTAGACTACGTAGTTAACTCCAAAGAGTATCAAGCCAAAACATAATAATTTTAGAGTAATTATTTATCGAGAATTATCCCTGTTATTAATAGAAACGCAATGAATCGATTTAACTTCACGGTATTTAAGCGGTTTTGGTCACTGGCAAAGCTTTATTGGTTGGGAAGCGAAAAAAAAGGAGCTTTAAGTCTTCTGGCTTTGCTATTTGTCTTACTCGTAGCATACACGCAACTTAGCGTTTTGTTGAATCAGCAGCAGGGCGATGTTATTTCTTCTCTTTCTGCTAAGCAAGTCGATCGCTTCTGGAATACAATCCGAACTTTTTTTATTATCCTGGTTATTTATGTACCGCTGTTTGCTGGTTTCCGCTATGTTCAGGGTATATTAGGCAACTATTGGCGTAGATGGTTGACTAATCAATTTCTTGATCGCTATTTTAGCAAGCGCGCTTTTTATGAATTAGGCAATTTGAATAGCGATCTTGACAACCCAGATCAACGGATATCTGAAGATATTAAAGGTTTTACGATCGATTCTCTGAGTTTTCTCCTCTCGATAGTTAGCTCTGTTTTTCAAGTAGCTGCATTTAGTATCGCGCTCTGGCAAATTTCTCAGACGTTAGTTTATATATTGATCCTATATTCTTTTGTCGGCACGGTAATTGTGGTCGGCGTTTACGGCAAAAAACTGGTTCAAATTAATTTTAATCAAATTAAAAAAGAGGCAAATTTCCGCTTTGGCTTAGTCAGAATTAGAGAAAATTCTGAAGCGATCGCTTTTTATCAAGGAGAAAATCAAGAAACCCAGAATCTTAAACGTAGATTTGGCGAAGCTTTTCGCAACTATAACTTATTGGTTCTCTGGCAGGAAATATATCTGGGCTTGTTTACCCATGCCTACGATTTCTTTCCCTATGTCCTTCCCGCAATCATCATTGCGCCTAAGGTTCTCTCTGGTGAGTTGGAAGTAGGAAAAGTTACCGAGGCAGCAGGTGCTTTCGCCATTATCTTTCGTTCGCTGAATTTCATTGTCGAGCAATTCCAATCCTTAACCGCCTTTGTTGCTAGCGTTGAACGTCTATCTACTCTTAAAGTTTTCCTAGACAATCCTAAAGTAATTGCCGAAAAAGATATCTTAACCTGTCCTACTATTAGCACCATTAAACAAGATAAGCTGGCTCTTAAAAACCTGACTCTGCAAACTCCTAACTATCAAAGAACTTTGGTGAGCAATCTCTCGATTGACTTGCCAAAAGGGGAAGGACTGCTGATTATGGGTACTAGTGGCTGTGGCAAAAGTTCTATCTTAAGAGCGATCGCTGGATTATGGAACTCTGGTACAGGCGCGATTTATCGTCCAGATCTCTCGCAAATGATCTTTCTCCCGCAAAAGCCATACATGATCCTGGGGACTCTCCGCAGTCAGTTAATTTATCCCCATGATGATTTAGAAGTTTCCGATTATCAGCTTAATCATGCTTTGGCAGCCGTCAACCTAGCCGATCTAGCCACACGTTCTGGTGGTTTGGAGGTCGAAAAAGACTGGGATGAGATCTTATCTTTGGGAGAACAACAAAGATTAGCCTTCGCGAGAATTTTGGTCAATAAACCACGTTATGTAATTCTTGATGAAGCCACCAGTGCCTTAGATATTAATAATGAGGCAGGCCTTTATCAACATCTGCTCAACACCAAGACTACTTTTATCAGCGTCGGTCATCGTTCCAGTTTAATTAGGTATCACCGTTGGTTATTAGAAATGCAGGAAGGGGAACAGTGGAAATTACAGGAAGCAAATATGAAGTAAGAAGTCACAAGTCACAAGAGGCAAGGCACTGCCTTGCCCGTACTCAGGAGTCAGGAGTCAGAAGCGTTATCCTGTTTGTATCCCTGCATTTTTTGCAGCTACACTTTTAGCAACTACTGGGTTGCTGCTGTTGTGGCAGATAAATCATCGAGGAATTGTTGGCGGTTAAATTGATAACCAGCACCCAAAAAATCGATTAATCTCTCGGTGTCTTCTAAAGCGTTTTGCAAACAGGTAGACGCACCAGGAGAAGGAGTAATATTAAATATAATGCGATCGCCAATAATCTTAGCTTCCCCCATTTCTAATGCCTGGGTATTGAGGTTAACTATCTGAGGTCGAACTCCACCATATCCTTTAGCATAGGTAAGATCCTTCAGCTTAATTGAGGGAATTATCTTTTTTACTTCCTTAATAAATAGTCTTTTGCCAATAATCGGAAAGTCGTAAATAAAATTTAGGGCAATGTATTGGAAAATAGTCGGGTCAGATAATATTTTGGTAAAGCTTAAAATAGCCTTGATGCTTAAACCCGCCGTTTGGAAATATTCAATGATGCTGCCGTAATTGTGACGTTCTAACATTGGCAGTACTTTAGCAGTTGGCCCGAAACGGGCGATCGCGCGATCGTGAACTTCGGGATCGCCATGAATGGCCGCAAAAGGCAGCTTTTGACGCTGTACAGTGTAAATCTTGCCATTGAGTAATCCAGGGGCAAAATAGAAGCTTCCCGCCACGCTAAGCAAAGCATAATCTAGACCATAACCCAATGATTTAGCGAATAGCAGACTGTGCGCTCCTGCTGCTACTAAAACTACTTTAGCTTGAATAATTTTCTCTTTGGTTTTAATTTGGTATTGGTCATCTTGCTTGATTATTTGCTTAACTTTAGTATCAAACAGCAGGTCAATATTACGCTCAGAACTAGCTTGAGAATTGGCGACAAATGATTGAGCCAAACGATTATAGTCTACGGTGTAGCCTTGATTGGTGAATAGGGCAATCACTGCTTCGTTGATATCTCTACCGACCAAAACCTTTGGTTCTTGGGCTGCTATTTCTGTTTTGTCTAGCAGTTTTAAATCGGGAAAAAGCTGTTTGAATTGTTGATATCGATCTTGTAATTTACTAACCTGTTCTGCACCAACTCCTAAGACCATTTTGTGGTACTTAGTATAGATTTCGCGCTGTCTATCTTTAGTCAGCAAATAGTTTTTGACTAAGCTTGCTCCAGCATTAACTTTCTTTGCCTTGGCTAAAGTGTAGTTAGTTTCAATGTCGCCAAAATGAAGAGTTTGGCTATTGCTATTGGTAAAAGAATTAACTAAAGCTACATCAGCTTCTTTCTCGATCAGGGCAATACGCTTAATGTTGGTATAGTTACTTAGAGTATAAAGCAGTGCCGTACCACAAACCCCACCACCGATGATAACAACTTCATAGGTATTACTATCCATAATATATTTTCTAAGTCAAGAGTAACTAAACGATCGCTTGTTGGTGGTTGATTATTACCAGCTGTTATGGGTTTATTTTACTAGATCCTAAGTCACAGTAGATGATGTTTACGTCATTACTTGAATCAGCAACGCCTAATACTTTAAGAGAGTTGCTGCGCTCGCTGGCAATACTGGCTCAGAAAACAAATATCCTTGTGCATACTGACACCCCAGCTCAATTAGCCTAGCGCACTGCGGTTCACTTTCAATTCCTTCAGCAATTAATTCTAGATCAAAAACCTCTGCCAGCTTAATAATTGTCTTAACTAACTCTAATTTATGACAATCGCTTTCTAGATCCTGAATAAAAGAGCGATCGATTTTCAAGGTATCTACGGGTAAACAGTGTAAATAACTCAAAGAGGAATAACCAGTCCCAAAATCATCCATCGATAGCTGAACTCCTAGGTCTTTTAACTTTTCAACTGTGGAGAGAACCAGCTCTATATTTTCGATAATTTCGCTTTCGGTGATCTCTAGCTTAAGACAAGCAGGATTTAAACCTGTTTCTTCGAGAATTTGAGCAATAATATCTCCTGCATAAGGTTGAGAAAACTGCTTTCCTGTAATGTTGACGCTCATAAACATCGACTTAGCCTGAAAATTTGTCTGCTGCCACAGAACCATCTGCGAACAAGCAGAACGCAACACCCACCAGCCAATTGGCGTGATCAGTCCTGTCTCTTCTGCCAGAGGAATAAAATCACTAGGAAAAATCAAACCCCGTTCGGGATGTTGCCAGCGAATTAAGGCTTCAAATCCAACTAGCTGACGATTCTCTAACTTAACAATGGGTTGATAATGCAATTCAAATTGCTTTTGCTCGATCGCTTGTCTCAAATCATCTTCTGACTTAGTTTTGGCTAAATTTTGTAGATATGCTTCAGATTCAAAAACTCGATTACACGCCTTGCCTTTAGCCTTAGCCTGGTTCATGGCAATTTCCGCATTTTGCAGCGATTTAACCAGATTATTAGCTGTATCTGCATCTGTCCACAAGCAATTACCCATAAGCTGTGGTGTAGCGATGCCGATGCTGATGCCGATCAAAATCGAATGTTCCGCCACCTCGATTGGTTTAGCAAACGCCTGCTGGATCCCAGCGGCAACTACTAAGGGATAATCCACCCCCTCGAAGCCAGCCAGCAAAATAGCAAATTCATCCCCACCAATACGCGCCACAAGATCTCTTGTTCGCAGACAAGATTTTAGCTTACTGACAATTTCCTTCAATAGGCGATCGCCTATTGAGTGACCAAAATTATGATTGACATTTTTAAATCGGTCTAAATCTAGACATAAAACCCCAAACCGATAGTCTGGATGTTGCTTTAGCTCGGATAGCTCTCTCAGTTTGGCGATGAAAAGCTGACGATTTGGTAATTTTGTTAGCTGGTCGTAATCTGCCACATAATCTAGCTGGGCTTTAATTTGTTTTTGTTCGCTAATGTCAGTTTGAGAGCCAATCAAACTAGTCACTACTCCTCGAACATTTTTGACTGCCAAACATTTACAGTGCATGAAACGATACTGTCCGTCTCGATGCAGCAAAGAATATTCCATTTCAAAGCAATCAGTTTGTCCCTGTCTACAGGCTGCCAGATTTTGCCTTAGTTTTTCCCGCTCTGCGGGATGAACCCTAACCAACCACTCTAAAGGATTATTTTTAATCTCTCTATCAGTGCATCCTACCATTAACTTCCAGCGATCAGAGTAATCAATGCGATCGGAACTTAAATCCCATGACCAAATACCATCGTTAGTTACTTGAAGAGTCAAAGCGTGTCGCTGTTCACTGTCTTTTAATTGCTGAAGTAGCTTTTTTTCTCTAGCTGATTCTTGCTGAACAATAGCGATCACGCTCCTATCTTTTAACTCGTTATCTACTAATAAAGCAAAGTCACTATCAAATGAATTCTCGACTGTAGAATGTTTCACTGAACTAGATGCTAGTTGGATAATAATATTTCTGGCAGAACAATACCAAATCCGATTAACAAAGGATTTTTTCCCAAGACAACCGCAATCCTTCTGACTTACACCACCGAAATTAGTGTTATGTAGGAAATAGGATAGTGTTATGTAGGAAATAAGATAGTGTTATGTAAAAAATAAGATTTAGTCTAACTTTAACATTAGAGTAAAATAAACGGTTAATTTGCTCTAATAAAATCCTAAAAGGCGAAGATATATAAACTTTTATTTTTAATACTATTTTTAGATTGAAGATTTACTACATTGTTTTGAAGTAATAAAAGCAGCGTTTTAATTTAAATTTCATCAGCTCAACTTAAACAAAATTAATTTTACTTTAATATATATGCTGGAGATTGCTTATGGTTATTGGGAAAAGATTTGAAATTAAACAGAAAAAAAATGTATAGTTTAATACATTTCAATTTTGGTTTAATTAAAGATTATTGAACAATTAAAGGCGATCACGAAAATAAAGTCGATAAAGCTCGCACCTAGGAATAGTTTTATTTTCTTCTAACTTGACTAGCCCCATACTTTCTAGCTCATAAGCAACAAGAGAATTTAAGATTACTGGCTCATCAGATTTAATTACCTGTTTATAAGCTGCTGCTAATTCAGGATGCTCGCTCAAAGCAATTAAATGACCCCGTAAATGGTCTTGATAAATACCTGTATCAGTTACTGCTTCACGAATAATTTGGGCAATATCGCCATTTTGAGTAACCAGATGACAAAAAGCCAAGTTAATTAAACAAGGATGACCGTTCACAATCTGCGCCAAGGACTTTATTTGTTCAATCTCAATCTCAAATTCATCTCGGTCTAGCCCATAGCGTTGAGCTAATTCATGGACTTGTGACCAATTAAATTCATTTAATCTCAAAGACAAGCCAACATTAAACGGAGATTGAGTCAGGTCGAAAGAAATATAGATTTCTGTGGAGTGGGTAACAATTAAACGCAGCTTTTGCCAAATAGGGACGTTGTTAGCTTCTTCATGCCAGAAGCGCAGCAGCGGTAAAAATTCTTGAGCAACTTGAGGATATTTAAAGAGGCGATTGACTTCATCTAGAGTGACAACTAAAGCACTGTCTAACTGCCCTAAAATATATCCCTGTAAATAGGTAGTACAGCTAACTTTAAACCCCAAATCTTCATCCCAATAATCATCGATCAAAGATTCAATGCCTAACTGGAGAGTTATATTGGCGCAAAACCAGCGCAGTAAACGCTCTAAATTGCTCAGTACATTGTCTTCTGCCTGAAGTAGGTTTAATCTAACTGTGCGATAACCTCTAGACTGGGCATGAGCGAGAATTCTCATCACCAGAGACGTTTTGCCCATGTGCTTTGGAGCTTTAATTCTAATTAATGCTCCAGGTTTGACAATCTCTTCATAAGCTTGAGATTCTGTAGGAGGACGCTGTATGTATAGTGCTGAATCTAGAGGAACAGGAGTATTTGGTAGCTCCAGGGCAGAAATACCTCCCCTAACGCTGTCTTGTTCATTGACCTGACTAGGCTGTTGTCGTAAAACTGAGCGAAAGTTATTTTTCGTAATCTTTTCGCCCAAAGATTTGGAGAGGAGCTGCCAAAGACGAGAGCCAACTACCCTCACATAGTCAGGATCGTAGCCAGAGGCATCGGCGATTTGTTGATAAGTTTTACCAGACCAGCATTGAGTCAAGATCAGCTCCTGAACGGAATTTAATCTCTCTGGCTTGATGGCACGATCGACTAGATACAGCGCGTCTTCGATAGTTATCATTTTTGGTAACTGTTCTGGGTAAACAAGGTGCTTTTTTTAGCTTACTCAATTGATACTATTTTGAGCGAAATAACCAAATATAACCCGATCGCAATATTTGACGGAATTTTTTAGAGAACTGTGTTTCTGGCGACAGAGAATCAATTGTATGATGACCTTAGAAAAACTATTTAGCCATAATCAAAGTCTTATAATATTTGCTTTGGTATTTAGCCTAATTTTAGCTTTATTTGAGCTTATTTTAGTTTATCAAGCTTTATTTGCCTAGATTAATCGAGTTAAGAACTTTTGATAATTTCATCGTGATTTTAATCATGTTTATATTTTGCGCCTGATTTTTGGTTGGGGAGGCGGAACAATACCAGGTTTATACAGCAAGGCATCAATATTTTTTAGGGTTTTGAGATCGGCTTCTGGGAGATCGTGCTGATCGTTTGATTCCAAAAAACTAAATGCCTGACGAAACTGTTGGGGAGTGGCGCGGATCGGGGCAGTAAAATGACAGGGAACGATCCGCTCAAAGTTCCAGCTAGCAATTGTATTTGCCCACTGAAGAGTTTCTTGAGGAGCGCGATTGAGAATTAAGGTTTGCAAGATTGGCGCGACTAGTAGACGACCATCTCGACGCAAGCGAGCAAAAGAATCTGACCAATTAGCTTTCCATTGAAAGGGAAACAAACCCCAATAGGCTTGAGCTGACTTATTTGGCGATCGCCAGGCATCGGCTAAAATTTTACCCAGGCTAGGTGTATCTAAAACGCTAGAGCGAAAATACAGCGAAAATAAGCAAATCCTTTGCCAACCTTTGAGGCGATTTTCGGGGCTGTCGGTAATTGGTTCTCTGCCGTTTTCTCTGGCATGAAACAAGAGAGGAAACAGATCCTGCTCGATAATTTCTGGTGGATGACTGGGAATAGAGACTATTGAGTCTGTTACTAATAAGGTTTGCGATCGCCTGTGTAACAACGCTACCTCTTCAAATTGACCAAATCTCAAATCGATATCGCCCAAAATAGCGTAATCAAACTCGTCAGCAAAAGGCGTTTGGCTGCTGTCCGCGGGCAAAACCTTCGTTCGTTGAGCAGGAAACCCCAGCCAGCTTAAGGGCAAATCTACAGGAAAACTCCACTGATTTGGGGCAACAAATACTGTAGCATCAGGAAACTTACGCGCAAAAGGCCCGACAAAATATTTATGCTCTAATCCCGAAATAGTGGGCAGAATAATGTATTTAACCGCTCCGTAGCGATCGACCAGTTCTTGAACCAAGCGGATACATTGCCTAGTTGGAGCAACAGGAGCATAGACCAAAAGTCCACCTCGCTCCAGTCTTACCACAGTCATGCGAATCGGCACAACTACATAAAAAATGCCTTGAAGCTGATCGAAAGTCCAGATTGTGTCTGGTAAAATTTCTCGTCGCAGGGTGCGTCGCTGACTGTAAGGATAAATCGGTACGTTTGCCCAAAATCGCCAATAATAATCTCGATCTTCAATTTGATTGTGGCTTAGCTCATTGGTTTTTATTTGGCTCACGCTAACTCGATCTCCCTTCAATCTGGCACTCAAATTCACCCTATATACATATTCTCCTAAAAGTTGATGTTTAGTAAATTACCGCCTGAAAGATTTACTCATTAGCTAGTTAAACTTTTTAAATAATTAGCTAGGGCAGGTAGGACAGGACAAGGTTTCTTGCGCTGTAGACTGTTGGGTTGGTCGGTGCGAAATACGCTCCAGCGAAAAGGGCCTAATTTAGCTGAGGACATCCATAAAAGACGCTTGGCTCTGGTCATTGCTACGTATAATAGACGATATTCCTCAGCTTGCTTGAGCTTAACTGCTTCTTGCCAGGCTGCCATCGGCTGCGGGATAGTCTGAGGTCGATCGGGAGTTAGATGTTGATGGTGTACTACGGCTCTAATCTGAGCGCGAGCAACTTCTGAAAGTGTAAAGCTGCCCAAGAATTTTCCTGCATTGGGAATCCAAGGTTGGCCAGGTAAGATATCCTGGTGCAGAAAAGGGATAAATATATAGTCCCAATCTAGTCCCTTGGCTTTGTGCATGGTAATAATCGTCACTTGATTGGGGCGAGTATAGCGATCGCTATCATCTTCTTCTACTCCCTCAAAGTTTTCCGAACTAATAATTTCCAATAATGCTTCTATGGCAGCTTTGAGGGAACTACGACCTCTAATTTGTTGACTGACTTTTTCTGAGAGCTTTTGCACCGTCGCTAATTCTGACCCTGTATATTTTAAGGTCATTCCCAAAAAGGGAATTAGTTGATAGTTCGGTAATTCCATACGGGCGCGGAGTAAATTAACTCCATAGCGACGGGCTTGTTCGACCTGGGGTTTATGTCCAGGATGGAGGGGAGTGGGATACAGAAACTGTTCGGGGGATGTGGCAAGGGCGTTGAGATCCTGGGTAGGAATCAGACTGCGTTGCTCGAGTACTTCTAAAGCAGCCTTAAGATTATCTGGAGAATGGGGGCGATCGATAAACTGGAGTAGCTTGAGGATTTCGGCTGGAATTTGGGAATATCTTTCACTTTCGCCAACTTCGTAGATGTTGATGTCGTGTTCTTTTTTTAAGTAAGCTAATTCTGCTGCCAAAAACCTGGCCTGGCGATTTTCCCGCACCAAAATAGCCATGTTTCTTTCTGGATGTTCTTGAAGTAAGGCGATCGCCTGTTTACCGATTAGCTCTACTGTCTGATAGACATCATCAGGGTGACAAATCACTACACCACTGCCTTCTGGTTGAGGATTGGCATCTGGTTGGGGATCGTTGGGATCGACGGTGACAATGTTCTGTTGACGAAAGGGTAATGATATCTGCTTGTCGAATGATTGATGATTCGACCACTGCTGATTAACCCAATCCAAGACAAAATTGGCGCTATCAATAATAATTTTACTGCTGCGCCCTGCTTGGTTCATGGTTGCCAGGCTATTTTGTTGTTTGCAGGTTTCACAAAACCAATTGAAGTAAATCGGATCGGCTGGGGTAAAAGTAGAGTTAATTGCTTGGTTAGGATCGCCCACCCGCACTAAGTTAGGAGAATCTAGTCGCTCTGCATTACTGGCAAGTATCGAGATTAGCTTTTCCTGTAGCGGGCTAGAATCTTGGGCTTCGTCTTCAAATACGCCATACACTTGATTTTGCCACAGGAGTCGCATGGGTGGATATTCTAAAACTTTCAAAGCCGCCAAGATCATATCGTCATAATCAACCAAATCTTGCGCTCGCATTGACCGTTGATATTCCCCATATAGTCCTGCGGCAATATCTAAAATGCCATATTCATCAGTAGCATTTTGGCTCAATTGCTGTAGCTGTTCGGGTAATAGTCCCGAACTTTTAGCTTCTCGCACCACAGTATAAGTTAATCCTGGTAATACTTCCGTTCGCAACACCGACTGACGGCGCAATCTTTCGGTTTCTTCTCCATCAAACTGTACCCCTTCTAACAATCTTTGATACTGTCTGGGATGTTCGGCAATCCATCTTTCTACCGCGCCGCGGATAATTCGATGTCCCGTATTGGGAACAACGAGCGTAACGTTATCTAAATCCAGTCCCGACAATTCTTTACGAGAGTTGGCAATATTGAGAGCCAAACCATGCAGGGTATATACCACAAAGCCCCCTGGAGGAAGCATCAGCTCTTTAAGGCGATCTCGAATTTTATGCTTGATATTAGCTGCTGCGGAACGAGTATAGGTAACAATTACTAGCTGTCTTCGGCTGTGTAGCTGATTTCTGGCAATAGCGATCGCTGCTGCCACTGATAAACTATGAGACTTACCCGCCCCTGGTACAGCGGAAACCGCCATCTCTCCTCCATTCCAGCTAGCTAAACTTTGTTGTCCTGTTCGCAAACTATGCTGTAATTGCTTTAGCTGTGATTCGAGCCACTGCGATCGCTCTGCGCGATCGGCAATTGAAGAGTTGGTAAGGTTCTGCTGCTCAGAAGATAGCATCTAAATATATATCCCCGCAAAAAATAATCACTGATTAGAACAACTGTAGTAGGTTCGTACTTAATACTAGACTTTTTGTCTATAAGTTACCTGAATATAACTGTTGACTACTCCCCGCTAATCACGAGACGGAGATTCTTATGCGGTTTTGGTGAAACCATGGCTAAGAATGGTTTGTCTTTTGATTGGGGTGTAATTTTCCAATTTTAATTAGCAAATTATTATTTAATTATTAATGTATTTCCCGCATCTTGGTCATGCTTCTTGTCCAAAATTAAGCTTGGGCAAATAATTAAAAGTATCTTAAATAAATTAACTCTAGCTAAAATGTCTCAACCTTTAAAGATTAGATGGAGTAGGTATTTTACTGGCGAACCAAGAAGCGTAACTATTTCCAAAGATCCAAGCAACAGGTATTTCGTTTCATTCCTAGTGGAAGAAGAATTACAACAATGGAAACCAGGTACAGAAGAAATAGGTATCGATCTAGGCATCAAAGATGTAGTAGTTTGCTCTAATGGTTTTGCTTCTGGCAATCCTAAGCACTATCAAAAATATCAGCTTAGGCTAAAATTTCTACAGCGCAGACTAGCGTCTAAAAACAAAGGTTCTAACAATCGATATAAGGCAAGGCTAAAAGTAGCAAAGCTTCACGCTAAGATTGCCGATTGTAGACTTGATTTTTTACACAAGCTGAGTACAAAACTAGTTAGCGAAAGCCAAGCTATCTATACCGAGACTCTGGCAGTAAAAAACATGATGGCG